>WFQZ01000332.1 GCA_015486785.1 Thermoflexales bacterium | reverse complement strand
CTTGCATCAACCGCGCGTGCGCTTCTTGATCGCCGACGACCCCGGCGCGGGCAAGACGATTATGGCCGGGTTGATCCTCAAGGAGATGAAGTTGCGCGGCCTGGTGCGGCGCATCTTGATCGTGGCCCCCGGCCATCTCAAAGACCAGTGGCAGCGCGAGTTGCGGGAGCGTTTTGAGGAGCGGTTCAAGGTGATTAACCGCCAGGTGCTGGATGACAGCTTTGGTGAAAATGCCTGGGAAAGTGAGTTCCAGGTCATTACTTCGCTGGATTTTGCCCGTCAGGATGATGTGATGAAGACTTTGCGCGACGTGGCGTGGGATTTGATCATCGTGGACGAGGCACACAAGATGGCGGCTTACCGCTACGGTAAGAGGATCAGCAAAACCAAACGTTACCGCTTGGGCGAGCTGCTTTCCCGCCGGAGCACCCATTTGCTCTTTCTGACCGCTACGCCGCATCGGGGCGATACGGAAAACTTCCGCTTGTTCCTCGACTTGCTCCAGCCCGGAACCTTTGCCACGACTGAGATGCTGAATCAGTCCATCCGCGAGGGGGATAACCCGCTCTTCATCCGCCGCCTTAAGGAAGACCTCAAGGATTTCGCAGGCCGCCCGCTCTTCTTGCCCCGCCGGGTTAAGACGCTTACTTTTGAGCTGGGCGTTGAATCTCCGGCGGAGATACAACTCTATAACGATCTTTCCCGCTACGTTGAGCAGCAGTACAACAAGGCCTTATCCAGCGATAAGCATCGCAATATCGCCTTCGCGCTGGTCATCCTCCAGCGACGGCTGGCCTCCAGCACTTACGCGCTCTATCACTCGCTGCGACGGCGCAAGAAACGCTTGGAGGATTTGCGGCAGCAGGTTGACGATTTCCGCGCGGGCCGCTATCCCCGCGACGATACGGAGCTGTTGCTCGATGGGGTGGAGGAGTTGAGCGAGGAGGAACGCTGGAAGCAGGAGGAACTGTGGGAGACGCTCAGTGTGGCCGAAAACCGCGCCGAATTGGACGCCGAAATTGCGACCTTGGAGGTGCTCCTCCAACAGGCCCAGCGGATTATTGATCGCGGCGATGAGGTCAAATTGCGCCACTTTCGGCAAGCACTCAACAAGCTGCGCCAAGAGGAGCCGGACGAGAAGATTTTGATCTTCACCGAGTCCCGCGACACGCTCAATTATTTGGAAAAGCGCATGCGCGCATGGGGATACTCGGTCTGCACCATCCACGGCGGGATTCCCTTGCCGGCCCGCATTGAGGCCGAAAGAACCTTCAAGAACGAGGCGCAGGTGATGGTCGCTACCGAGGCCGCCGGTGAGGGCATCAATTTGCAATTTTGCCACTTGATGATCAACTACGATATTCCTTGGAATCCCAATCGCCTGGAGCAGCGCATGGGCCGTATCCACCGCTACGGCCAGACCCACGAGGTGACGATCTTTAACCTGGTGGCCGCCGATACCCGCGAAGGGCGCGTGCTCAACCGTCTGTTTGAGAAGCTGGACGAAATCCGAAACGCGCTGGGCAGTGATAAGGTCTTCGATGTGGTGGATGAGCTTTTCCCCGGTCGTAATCTGAGCCAGCTCCTCACCGATGCCGCGGCCAACGCCCGCACTCTGGACGACATCCTGCGTGAAATCGAAATCCAGGTGGACGAGGAATACTTGCACCGCGTCCGCGTCAGCCTCGGCGAAAGCCTGGCTACCCGTCACATTGATTACACCCGCATCCAAGAGATGAATGTCCGCGCCCGCGAACAGCGTTTGATTCCCGAATACACCCAGGCCTTCTTCCAAAAAGCCTGGGCGCGGTTGGAAGGGCTGATTAGCCCGCGCAAGGATATGGGTCGCCGTGGGTATTTCATCATTGATCGTATTCCCTATCCGATCCGAAATGTCGCCGCACAAAATACCTTCAAGAAGCGTTTCGGAGAATTGCAAAAACGCTATCCACGGGCAACGTTTGACAAAGACCTGGCGATGCGCGAATCCAGAGCCAGCTTCATCTCCTTTGGACACCCGCTTTTTGAAGCGGTCTTGCACTGGGCGGAACAGGAGTTGCGCCCCGCCTTGCAAAAGGGCGGCACTTTCTTGGACCCGGACGGTCGGCGTGACGGCGTGATCCTCTTCTTTGAGGGGCAAATCGGCGACGGCCAGGGTAAGATCGCCGGAAAACGCCTTTTTGCCGTTTACACTTCTACCGATGGCGGCACTATGGAACCGGTCAGCCCGGCCATCATCTGGGACTTGGACCTCGCCCCGCAGCCCGCCGAGGCCGATTTTGACTTAGACGCGCTGATCTCTCAAGTCATCAACCGGATCATCCCATCCCTGGAACAGTATCGGGGTGAGTTGACCGCCGAACGTCAACGCCAGGCGCAGATTAAGCGCAAGTATGGTGTGGAATCCCTGCGCTATTTGATCACCCAACTGGAGGGCGACCTGATCGAACTTGGAAAGCGTGCGGAAAAAGGGGAGGATGTGGCGTTGGTCTGGCGCAACAAGAGACAGCAAAAGGAGTCTTACCGCCAGGCGTTGTTGGAACTGGAAGATTCCCTGGAACGCGAGGTGCTTTTGACGCTCCACATGCCGACCTTCGTTTCCGCGTTGCGCGTGCTGCCGATGCACCCCCCGCAAGAGACGGACGCGGCGGAGATGCACTCCAGCTCGCGGATTGAGGCGGTGGGGATGGAGCAGACAATGCGCTACGAGCGCGAGCACGGACGCCGTCCGCAGGATGTGGCGGCGGAGAATGTGGGCTACGATGTGCGTTCCTCTGACCCCCAAGGGGCGGTGCGTTACATTGAGGTCAAAGCCCGCGCCGGGGTGG
>WFQZ01000331.1 GCA_015486785.1 Thermoflexales bacterium | reverse complement strand
GCAGCGTCAGATGTGTATAAGAGTCAGGGTTTGGAAGGCGCGGGCGGCGGGGGCGCAACCGGGGCACCGATTAGCTCTGCCGTCGGCACTGGCTGAGGAACGGTCAACTCCTCGCCTTGACGGCGGTACTCCTCCAAGGCGATCTTGAACTGGTCGGCGTTGCGGTAGCGGGACGAGGGGAGCTTCGCTAAAACATGGCGCACGATCAGCTCCAGGCCCGGCGGCACGCGGGGATTGACCTCGCTCAATGCGGGCGGCTCTTCGCGCAGGTGCTTGACGGCCAACACCGCCGGGTCCGGATCGTGAAACGGGGGCACGCCGGTGAGCAATTCGTACAGAATCACGCCGATGCTGTAAACATCCGAAGCGGGCGTGGGCTGCTCCCCGGATACTTGCTCCGGCGAGATGTAATGAGGGCTGCCCCACACAACCTGTTCTTTCTCGTCCTCGGACTCCTGATCCACGGAGAAGGCACGGGCGATCCCAAAATCGGCTACTTTCACTTGCCCTTCGGGCGTCACCAAGATGTTCTGCGGCTTGAGATCACAGTGGACGATGCCGGCACGATGGGCATGCCCCACACCGGCACAAATTTGCTCCGCCAGATCAAGAGCCTGGGGGACAGGCAGCGGGGCCGAGGAACGGATCAGAGCCTTCAAGTCTTCACCCAACACCAATTCCATCACGATGTAGGGACGAGATTGCTCATCTTCGCCCACATCGTAGATATGCACCACGTTGGGATGCTCCAGCTTGGCCGCCGCGCGAGCTTCTTCCAAGAACCGCTCACGGAACGCCGGAGCGCTACTGTAAGGTTCGCGTAAGAATTTGATCGCCACGGCCCGCTGCAAGAGCAAATCCTCGCCACGGTAGACCGTAGCCATCCCGCCGACACCAATCAATTCTCCCAGCCGGTAACGTTCATTCAAAATGGTGGGCTTCATAGATTCACCTTCTCCTCGGTAGTTGACAGACATTCTACCGTAGCCACAATGAGTGACAAACCTCCCTGTACAATTAGATGGTGCGTTACCCCCAAATTAAAGTATGATAGCAGGAAGCCAACGTTAAAGTAGGAGTGAGCAGAATTGATACATCGAGAACAATCTAAACTCACAATGCTATTGCACGCTTTTGGCATGGGCATCAGCGCGGGAATTTTATACTACTTCCTCACCAGAATCATGCACATCCGCCACTACGTCCATCCCACGGGGATGGATCACTGGATTCCCGTCGCAATCCGGGAGCATTTCGCCATCGGGCTGATGATCATCCTGATTATCGGCCTGAGCTATACTTTCCAGGTAAGGGAGGCCAAGCGGCGCAAGTTGGTAGGGCAATTGCTCTACGAGCAACTGCATCTCTTGAATGAACTGATTGTCGCCATCCCTACGCCATTCGTCTACACCGATGCAGAAGGCGTGTGCCGGGGATGCAATACAGCATTCGAGCAAGTGGTAGGCAAGCCCCGTGAGCAAGTCATGGGGCTGAAGCTCGACGCGCTTTTGAACCCGGAGGAACTAACCCCCGTTCACCACACCCCCACCCCACAATCGGAGCATTCAAGCGTCTACGAGGCAACGCTCCAATATGCAGATGGGACCACGCACGATATTTTGTATTACCGAACCACGTTCCTTGATACCACAGGTAAAGAATCGGGCACCGTAGTCAATTTGCAGGACGTGACCGCCTACAAGGAAGCCGAAAACATTTTGCGCGAAAGCGAACAGCGGATGCGCATGGTGGTGCAGAATCTACCGATTATGGTGGATGCTTTGGACGAAAACGACCGCTTGATTATGTGGAATCGGGAATGTGAGCGCGTGACCGGGTACACAGCCGAAGAGATTTTGGGAAATCCACGCGCTTTTGAACTGCTTTACCCGGACAAAGAATACCGCGAACAACTTTGGCCGATCTTTGAAAAGCTGCGCGGCGGATTCCGGGACATAGAGATGACGCTCACTTGCAAGGACGGCAGTCAGCGAATCATCTCCTGGTCCAACGTGGCCCAAGAGCACCCGATCCCCGGCTGGGGCACGTGGGAGGTGGGGGTGGACATCACCGAGCGGAAACTCGCCGAAGAAGCTCTGCGGGAGAGCGAAGCTCGCAACCGCGCCCTCCTCAAAGCGATTCCCGATCTCATCTTCGTAGTCGATCAGGACGGAATCTTCGTGGACTACGAACTTGATGCCGCAACGGACCTATTTCTCCCGCCGGAGCAATTCATCGGGCGGTCCATCGTTGACGTTATGCCTCAGCCCATAGGGGAAGAGGCACTATCTTACATCCGTCAAGCCCTTCAAACCGGTTCGTTGCAACACTACGAATATCAGCTTATCCATGGGCACGCCACGCACGCGCGGGATTATGAGGCGCGGATGACACGCAGCGGAGATTCGCAGGTGCTGATTCTGGTGCGCAACATCACCGAGCGGAAGTGGACCGAAGAATTACTGCGCATCCAGCGGGACCTGGCGTTGTCCATCAGCGCACCCCATGACTTGAAAATGGTGCTTGATCAAGTGCTGCAAGCGATTTTTGAGATCACCGACCTGGATTGCGGCTGGGTCTATCTGCCAGACGAGCAAGACACCTACCGGCTGGTGACCCAGTCGGGGCTAAACGGCGAATTTGTCCAACAAATAGCCAGGCTGGATAGCAACTCACCTTTGGAGCAGCTCCTAGTTGAACAAAAACCATACTACGGCTCCGGAGAGACTTTCTTCCCCCAAGGGCTTTGCAAGCAAGTGACCTTCCAAGGGCTGGCCATCATACCGGTACAGTACGAATCCCGCACGGTGGCCGTGCTAGTGCTGGTCTCGCAACACGAAGTACACATCACCGAGAGGGAACAGCATGTCCTGGAGATCATCTCCGCGCAGATCGGGGGAGTGATCGCGCAAATCCGTGCCGAACAGGCCCTAACCGAGAGTGAGAAACGCTACCGCACCATCTCAGAACTGACCTCGGACTTCGCTTATGCCTTCAGAGTCCACGAGGACCACACCATGGAATGCGAGTGGATCACCGGCGCGGTCAGACGCATCACCGGCTACGCCACCGACGAAGTGAAAGCACGCAACGGTTGGGACCATCTGGTGTACCTGGAAGACCGCCATTTCTACCAGCGGCATCTGCAAGACTTGCGCAAGGGAAAGTCCTCGGTACTGGAATATCGCATCGTGACCAAAAACAAATCCACCCGCTGGATTCGTGACCACGGGATCACCGAATGGAACGAGTCCCACACACGAGTCACCCACATCTACGGAGCGGTACAGGACGTTACCGCCTGGAAGCTGGCGGAGATCGAACGGGTGCGCTTGCTTTCACGCCTCCGCGAGCAAACCCAGCGTATGCAGCACATCATTGATACCGTGCCCGAAGGAGTATTACTGGTCAACGCCTCCGGCAAAATCTTGCTCACCAACCCGGTAGCCGAGCGTGATTTGAAGATGCTGGCCGGAGAACTCGCTAAGCAAGGCGTTCTTACCCACCTGGGGAATCGCCCCTTCAAGGAATTACTCAGCCCGCCCCCGCACGGGATGTGGCACGAGGTGCAAACCACAACCCCGGTCCCGCGCTACTACCACATCACCGCACGAAAACTCAACAGCGAGGGGCACATTGACGAGTGGGTCATGGTGACTCACGACGTAACCCAGGAACGAGATATCTCCTTGCGCGTTCAGCAGCAAGAACGATTGGCCGCCGTAGGGCAATTGGCCGCCGGCATCGCTCACGACTTCAACAACATCATGGCCACCATCGTGCTCTACGCCCAGATGACCGAGCGCACACCGGGACTGCCACCTCAAGGCCAAAAACGCCTGCGTACCATCACCCGGCAAGCCTGGCAAGCCACCAACCTGATCCAACAGATTCTGGACTTCAGCCGCCGCTCCATCATTGAGCGGAAACCGCTGCCCTTGCTCCCGCTGGTCAAGGAACAAGTCAAGCTGCTACAACACACCTTGCCGGAGAGCATCGAGGTGCAGTTGGACTACGGGCACGACGATTACGTCATCAACGCCGATCCCACGCGCATCCAACAAGTGCTGATGAACCTGGCACTTAACGCGCGTGACGCTATGCCCGACGGCGGGAAACTCAAGATCGCCCTGGAGCGTATCCCTGGCGAGGCATACCGCATCGTTTCCCGCACCGGCAGCGGGGAGAAAGAGCCGGTGCCGGCCTGGGTCAAACTCACCGTCACCGATACCGGCACAGGCATCCAGCCGGAGCACATCCCGCACATCTTTGAACCGTTCTTCACCACCAAAGAGCCGGGCAAAGGCAGCGGGCTGGGACTGGCCCAGGTCTACGGGATCGTTATGTCCCACGATGGTGACATCCGCGTGACCAGCCGGCTGAACCAGGGGACGACATTCACGCTCTACTTCCCGGCGATGGCCGAAAACAAGACCGAGGAGCACACGAACACGCCACCGCCGCTCAAGTACGGCCAAGGCGAAACGATCCTCGTCGTGGAGGACGATGCCGCTACGCGCACCGTGCTCACCGAGAGCCTGCGGCTGCTCAACTATCAAGTGCTCTCCGCACCCAACGGCCAAGTTGCCCTTTCCATCCTGGAACAGCAAGCCCCCAAAGTTGACCTGGTCCTTAGCGACGTGGTCATGCCGGTGATGGGCGGCATCGCCCTGCTGCACAAACTCCAAGAACGGCACTTGGCGGACAAAGTTATCCTGCTCACCGGGCACCCGCTCAAAGAGAAGCTGGAGGACTTACACGCGCCGATCCTGATCACCTGGATGCTAAAACCACCGCCGTTAGAGCTACTCGCCAAAACCGTCGCCAATGCCCTGCACCCTCAGGAGGAAAAATGAACATTCTGAAGAAACTCTTCGCCACAGTACGCGAGACAACGGCCAACGCCCAAGGCGGCACCGGAATGTACCTCTACGTCAAATGCGGTCGCTGTGGAACGCCGCTGCAAATCCGCGTGGACAAACGGCACGACTTCTTACCCAACTTCAGCACCGGCGGATACACGCTCCACAAAGACATCATGGACGGCAAATGCTTCCGGCTCATGCACGCCGAAATCCATTACGACGCCGCCTACCACGTCCTTTCTCAAGAACTGAGCGGCGGAGAATTCATCACCGAGGCGGAATATCACGCCCTAACTTCCGATGAAGAAGCATAAACACTGGAGGTGAATATGGATACACTCTCAATTGATGTCCCTTGGATACAACAACTGATGCCGCAAGGCCTACCGTTACACACATCCACACTGATCAGCGGCCCCGGCGGATCGGGCAAGCCGCTCATCGGCGATACATTCGTCGCCTCGTGGCTGCGGAACGGCGGCAGTGCCGTGCTGATCTCCCTGCAATACCCCAGCACCGACTTCGTCTACGAGAGCCTGAAAACCGTCGCCGCGCTTGACCTCCACGACTACGCCCAAAACGTGGTCTTCATCTCCCTCGACGTGAACGCGCCGGAGATCGCCGCCGCCGGGAATCATCTCCGCGCCAACCTGGTGCTCCCCTCCGTGTGGGATCAAGCCATTGAGCGCGGCTGCTCGCTGCTGCCCGACACAGGTCCGGGGATCATGGTCTTCGGCTCCGCGCTCAACCTGCTGCTTTTCTCCCCCACCTACGGGAACGACCTACTGGCCCGCCTGGCCGATCTGCTGCAAAATGACAAACGGCGCACCTACTTCTTCTCCGTCAGCACCTCGGCCAAAAAAGAGCAGATCGCCCACCTGGAAACCCTGGCCGACAACCTGATCATGACGCGCAGCGAAAAACAGCCCTTCCGACTCTTCATGCGCGTGCTGCGGCTCAAAGGCGTGCCCTTTTCCGACGCAGAAATCTCCGTCCCCATCCCACCGCGCTCCCTGGCCCACGTCCGCGAGATCGCCGAGCACAGCCGCCGGCGGGTGATCCCGCAGATCTCGCGCATCTAACATTCACCGTCAGGCCGGCCCAGCCTGACGGTTCATCTTGTAACATGAAGGAGTACGTTTGATGAGACGGACTTTGCCCTTTCGCGCCCTCATCCTGGCGCTGTTGATAGGAATGATCTACCATCCCCGCCTGCACGCCGCCCCGGCGATGCTGCTCCCGGATGGCGACTTCGAAACTTACCCCGGCGATAGCCCCGCCTGGGCCTGGCCCGAAAGCAGTGCCTGGAGTTGGGATGCGACCGTAGCCCACGGAGGCAGCCACTCGGTGCGCGTACACCGCAGCAACGGAGAATCCACCGCCAGCCTGTGGTCGGCCCCCATCCAAGTGCAACCTTCCGCCGACTACACCTTGAGCTACTGGATACGATCCCGCGACGCCACCTGGTATCCCAGCGTGAGCCTCTACACCCTCGACGCCGACGGCCTGCAAACCGGCGTGCGTCTGCTCATCTACGCCAACATCGACGAAAGCGACAACCAATGGACCAAAATCATCTACCGCTTCCAGACCCCGCCCGACGCAGCCAAGCTGCTGCTGCGCATCTTCCTTTATACCGACACCAGCGGGACCTTCTGGTTTGACGACTTCGCCCTGGACGGCGGAAATCCCGCCGTCTACCCGCTGATGAGCGGCTTTCCGGTGCAAGGCGGCTGGCCCTTCTTCTCCTCCCCCACCGTCACCGACCTTTACGGCAACGGGCAAAAAGTCGTGCTCCTGGGAGGCAGCAGCATCGTCAACGGCTGGGACGCTCGCGGCCTCACCCTGGCCGGATTCCCCTTGCACACCGGCGACCGGCTGATCGTCAGCCAAATCGCCGTCGGCGACCTCGACGGACAACCCGGACAAGAGATCGTCGCCGGGACCCGCACCCTCTTCTACGGCGTAGGCGGACACGTCTTCATCTGGCACGCCGACGGCTCACGGATGAGCGGCTGGCCCCGCCAAGTCGCCTGGAACACCCAAGCCTCCTCCGGCGATTCCTGGGTCAGCTCCGTAGCCCTGGCCGACATTGACGGAGACAGACACCTCGAAGTCCTGGCGGCGACGAACAACAACGCCTCCAACGCCCCCAGCACGCCCACCGACGTGCCCAACCTCTACGCCTGGCATGCAGACGGCTCACTCGTGCCCGGCGATTGGCCCAACTGGTACACCAACGCCGGCATCTACGGCGCAATCGCCGCCGGTGACGTGAACCGTGACGGAAAAGCCAACCTCGTCACCGGGCGGGATTTCTATTACCTGCACGTCTACGATCAGCAAGGGCAGCATCTGCCCGGCTGGCCGATCCACACCTTCCTGCACTCCAACGACGGGGATTACCATCAAGATGTCCGCGTGGTGTACGACACCGGCGCGCCCATCATCGCCGATCTGGATGACGACGGCACACGCGAGATCATCGTCACCGGCAACCTCAAAGGCCCCAGCAACGCCACCACGCCCTTCAACAGCGGCTTGCTGGTTCTGGAGCCGGATGGCTCACGGCGGGCCGGCTGGCAGACCGCGGCCCTGGGCGACGGACTGCAAATTTACAGCAACATGCCGCGTCAAGCCCCGGTGGTCGCCGACCTGGACGGCGACGGCAAGCTGGAAATCATCGTCACCATGCACGACGGATGGATCCGCGCCTACCGCGAAGACCAAACCCGCCTGTGGGAAGTCAACTACACCCACGGAGCGATGCTCTTCGCCAGCGAACCGGTCGTCGGAGATGTGGACGGCGACGGGCAATTGGAGATCCTCTTCGGCACCTACGTCCCCTCCTCCAGCGACAAATACGGGCCGGTCGGGCTGTGGGGACTGGAAGCCAACGGACGCGAAATGTCCGGCTATCCCCTGCCGGTCCCGCTGCCCGGCGTCCGCGCCGCGCCCACGCTCGCCGACCTCAACGGGGATGGCAAGCTGGACATCCTCGCCGTGACCCCGGAAGGGCAACTCTTCGTCTGGAGCACCGCCACCCCCTACGCGCCCGAACGCCTCCCCTGGCCAACGGGCAGACACGACGTGCGCCGTTCGGGCACTTACCTACGCCCGGCCAACTTCTCGCGCAGTTGGATGAAAGTCACCCCGCCGATAGCGGCGACCAATGAGCAAACTCACTACACCTTGCACGTGGAAACGCCCTCGCCGGTCACCGAAACCGTATACCTGACCGACACCTTGCCCACCGGATTGACCCTAGTCCCCGGCTCACTCTCCGCCACGGCGGGCAGCATCTCCGCCAACGGCAACACCATCACCTGGCACGGCGACTTCGCCCTGGCCGCGCCGCTCCAGATCACCTTTGACGCCACCGTGGCCACCACGCAGGCGCAGACATTGCTCAACACGGCCACCATTGACGCCGGTTCCGTCGGCACGAGCCACATCTCGGCGACCTTTGTCGCCAACGGCAGTGCCTTCTACTTCCCGCTGTGCGCCCGAAACGCTGCGCTGGGGTCGCAGTAAAACGACGTGTCTGGCGAACTCCGACGCCGGGGATGGCTGATCGTGCTGCTGGGCTTGCTGACGCTGGTCGGCGGCGCAGCGGCACAAACGCCCTCCGGCGCGGTGGGCGTGTACTACATCGGCCCGGAGGACGACATCGCCGCCGGCATCCGCGCCGCCGCCCCCAACGTCGTGCTGGTCGACCGACCCAGCCTGGCCGGCGTGCTGGTGCTCAACAACACGCTCTTAAACACCACCGATCTACCCCAGGAAACCCAACGCTACTTCACGGCGCAGATCCAAAAAGGAAGCATGGGGCTGGTGCTCTTCAGCGGCCCCAACTTCCCTCGCGCGGTCTCCGACCTGGGAGACTTGCTGGGCGTGAGCACCTTCGGCATGGCGAGGGAAACTCGCCCCACGATCCTCCGGGGCGGGGAAGCCCCGGACTCATTGCGTGACGCCATCGCCTGGAACTCCGCGCCGGTCATCGGCGCCCGCACCGTGATCTCCAACCCCAACCTCCTCGACCCGGTCGTGGTAACGGCGCAAGGCGCACCGGTGCTCCAGCGGCTGCGCGGTCATCAAACCGCGCAAGTCTTCCTGGTGGGCATGTGGCTCGACGATCCGAGCAACGCGCAATGGCGCACCTGGCCGTACATGCGCTACCTCATCTACCGGCTGATCGCCGAGGCCGGAGGCGTGAGCCGCCCGCACTCCTTCGCCTCCTACCCCGGCGACCCGGTCCCCCAGGGGCACGGGCGGCAAGCTCTGCTGATCGGCGGGGGCGCACTGCTCATTTTGGCCTGGGGCGTGTTCTTCTTCGCCCGCCGCTACGTCTTCCTGCACCCGCAAGCTGCCGACCAAATCCAAATCCCGCGCCGCACGACCCGCCCGCCATCGCTATGGGAGCACGTCGGATTTCATCGCCCGCTGGCCGGATTCTTCATCCTGGCGACGGGCGTGCTGTTCCTGTTCCCCTACCTGGCCTACCGCGTGGAGTTGCTGCCCCGCTGGCTCCTGCCGTGGGGGCAAACACTCACCTTCTGGGATCAAGTAACACGATGGGCCGCGCTCCTGAACGTCCTGCTTGATGCCGGCATCGGCTACGCCACCGTGTACTTCTTCGTGCCCTTGCGCGGGTCACAGCCACGGGCGGCCTTCCGCTACCTACAATTTTACGTGTGGTGGCAATTGCTCAGCGGGATGGTGTTCCTGGGAATCATCGCCCTGCTCGCCGCCGTCCTCCTGCCCAACACGCCGCTGGCGCACGTGACCTACCCCATCTTGCTGCACGCGCTGTTCCAATTCCCCGGCTTCTTGGGCGTCTTCGCCCTGTTCTTCCGCGCCATCCAGCGGCAGGACGACGCCCAAACCTTAACCCTGTTCGGCGGAATCGGCGGCGTGATCTTCCAAGTGGTCGCGGTGTTGCTGCTGCGCCGCTGGGGCGCGACTCAGCCCATCGGAGAGCCGCTGGGTGGACTCATCGGCCTGGGACTCGGCTCCTACCTCGCCGCGCTGCTCACGTTCCTCATCGGCGCGACGATCTACCGCTGGCGCGGCTACACGCTGCGGGCGATGTTCCTCCCCAACTTCGACTCGGCCTTGGCGCGGCGCGTCCTGGGATTCGGGCTGCTCCTGGTGCTGGGCGACGGATTCGCGCCCTTGGGCCTGCTCATCCTGGCAACCAAAGTCCCCGGCTGGATCACCACCGACGGCAGCGTCTACACCCTGGCGGACATCCTCCCGTGGCTGACGCTAGGCTTCCTCGTGCTGGCGCGAGGTCTGTACGATGGCTTATTCCCGGCCCTCGTCGAGGCCCGCAGTCGGGAGTACAAAACCTTGCTCCGCTACTACGTCAGCCAGGGATTGCACTACGGCGCGTGGTTCAGCTTCTTCCTGCTGGCGGGATTGGGGGCAATTATGCCGCAGTTCTTCGCCTTGGTGGATCGCGGCCTCGTGCCGCAAGCGGCACTTTGGCAACAAGCCATCCTGCTGTGGGCGGCCTT
Source organism: Thermoflexales bacterium (assembly GCA_015486785.1). GTDB lineage: Bacteria > Chloroflexota > Anaerolineae > B4-G1 > SLSP01 > S014-19. The sequence goes on along the minus strand of WFQZ01000331.1, from coordinate 2,601 downwards.
CCAATGGCTCTCGTGGAGCGCGGAGCGCGTGCTGATCGCCGCCGGGCATCCGCTGCTGCGCACGATGCTCAATCTCCTGGAGCAAGCCATCGGCATAGGCAGCACGCTGTACTTTGTGCCCACCATCGGGATGTGGAGCTTGGTGCCCGCGCTGGGCGGCGCATTGCTCATCAAGGCACTCCTGGCCTGGGCATTCATCAAGCGGGAAGTCGTCTCGCCGCGCTTCCTGCCGTTCCAAAGTGTGATCGTGCCCGCCGTTTCGGCGGCGATCCTCTACCAACTCCTCCGCCTCCTGCCGTGGGACACGTGGCCCGGCGTCTGGCTGAGCGTCCCGGCAATGAGCCTCGCGCTGCTGCTACACGCCTTCCTCACATCGTTCCTCGGCGGCTGGGAAGAGGACGGCATCACCGAATTGCGCCGCGCGGCCTCCATCAGCGGCCTGGGGAAACCGCTGGCCTGGCTGATCCTGCTCGGCGTGCGCAGCGGCTCCTGGCTCTCCCCCTTGCACCGCCGCGAGCCGGTCGCCTTGCGCGAGATGGCCGAGGAGGAAGCCTGGGCACTCACTCAGCGGCAACATCCCCCTGAATAATCGCCCCAATTGGTTGCCAAACCTTTGTTATGTGGTAGGATTGCGCCGTGTGTGCCCAGACGGGCTTTCCGTTCTTGATCTTGGAATCAAGAATAATCCCATGGAAGGAGGTATATCCGTCTTGTTATCACGAAACTATGAGTTGATGTTCATTTTGGACCCCGAATTGAGTGCCGAGGACAGCCAAACACTCCTCAACCGCATTCAAGGCTACCTCACAGAAAGCAACGGCCAACTTCTCCACATTGAGGACTGGGGTGTACGTCGTCTGGCTTACGCGATCCAACATCGCCGCGAAGGCCACTATTACTTGCTGTACTTCTCAATGGACTCGGTCAAAGTGCCCTCGTTCGAGCGTAACCTGCACTTAGTGGAAGGCATCTTGCGTGAGATCGTCGTCCGCACCGAGAAAGTCCCGGAGAAACGACAGCAGACTCTGCCGCAAGCCATCGAGCACGAAGCAGAAGCCCCCGCCGAGCCAGAGCCAGAAGCTCCGGCAGAGGAAGAGGCTCCAGCCGAGCCGGAAGCTAACGCCGCAGCCGATCCAGAGGTCGAAGCAGAGGCCCCGGCAACCGCAGAAGCTGAGAGCGAGTAAGGAATCAGCAAAGGGGAACTATGGCACGCGGGCTTAACAAAGTGATGATCATCGGGCACCTGGGGCGCGATCCGGAAATGCGCTTCACCGCCAGCGGGCGTCCTGTAGCCACATTCAGTGTGGCCACCAGTCGTGGATGGACGAACAATGACGGCGAGCGTCAAGAAGAAACCGAATGGTTCCACGTCGTTGCCTGGGGCGGGCTGGCCGAGCTATGCAAGAAGCGGCTTCACAAAGGCTCCCAAGTTTACGTGGAGGGGCGATTGCAAACTCGCTCTTGGGAAGACGAAAACAGCGTCCGCCGTTACCGCACCGAGCTGGTAGCCCAAGAGCTGATCTTCCTGAGCAATCCTGTGCCTGCCGACCAGGACGAACATCCAGCCCCGGCCAACGATGATGAGGAAGTAACTACCCCGCAGTGGGAATCAGACGAAACACCCAAATGATCACTTTTGAAGGAGATGAGTTGTGAGTTACCAAAGAAGGAATAATCAAGGGGGCAGAAGCCGGCAGCGGTATACCCGTCGCCGCAAGGTTTGCTACTTCTGCACCGAAAACGTGAACGAAATAGACTATAAGGATGTTGATCTGCTCCGTCGGTTCGTCAGCGACCGAGGCAAGATTCGCCCCCGTCGTCAGACCGGCGTCTGTGCCAAGCACCAGCGGAGATTAGCCGTCGCCATCAAACGGGCACGCCATATGGCATTGTTGCCCTTCGTTGCCGAAATTGAGCACAAGGCGTAAATTACGCCCCCACACCAACGCCACCGGGCATAGAGATTAGCTATGCCCGGTGTTGGTATGTATGTAGGAAAGGAATCTTATGTCAAAACGAAGCAAAACCCTCAACCGCAGGCAATTAAGCCGTCAGAAGAAGAATCAACGGGTAGAACGCATCTTGATGATCTCCGCCGCCAGCGTGCTCGCGCTGATCATCCTCTTGCTGGGCTATGGCGCGATTATGGAATACGTGGTCAAGAAACACCAACCGGTTGCCCAAGTGGGCGATGTGAAGATCAGCGTTCAGGACTACCAAGCGCGATTGCGCTATGAGCGATCTTCCTCTATCCTGCGCCTCCGCCAGTACCAGAACTACATGGATCAGCTCAACGCCCAACCGGACGCCAACACCGACTCTATGAAGAGCCTGGCCCAGCAGATACAATCCACCATCACCGGCCTGCAAATGCAGCTTGCGCCGGACCCCGATACCGCGCAGACCTTTGGCAAGCAGATCCTTGATCAGATGGTGGAGGAAATCTTGGCCCGCCAGGAAGCTCAACAGCGCGGGCTGACCGTCTCAGATGACGAAGTCGCCCGCCGCATTGAGCAGATGATGGGCTACGACCGAGACGCCGCCGCCGCGATCACGGACACCACGACCACCACGGCCACCACCGAGACGACCAACACGGTC
>WFQZ01000330.1 GCA_015486785.1 Thermoflexales bacterium | reverse complement strand
CTATGGAGCACCGCTTCTTTCTCCGAATGGTATACTAACGTGAGGAGAAAAGAGATGCTCGATGAAGAACGCGCGTTAGTAGCTCAAGCCAAACACGACCCGGAAGCGTTCGGACAGCTCTACCGGCGTTACGTGCGGCAGATTTACAATTACCATTACCGGCATACCGGCAACGTCCACGAGGCAGAAGATTTGACCTCGCGCACCTTTTTCCGTGCGCTCCAGCATTTGCCCCGCTACCGCGATACGGGACATTCGTTCCAAGCGTGGCTCTTTCGCATCGCGCACAACTTGGTGGTGAACTGGTACCGAGATCACAGCCGCCATCCGCAGGTGGAATTTGACGGGACTCATAGCGACTTCGGAGCATACTCGGAGCTGCTTGACGGGGTAGTGGAAGCAGAGCAGCGGGACAAACTGCGCCGCGCGATTCACAATCTGCCGGAGGTACGCAAGACCTTGGTGATCCTGAAGTTTGTGGAACAGCTCTCGAACGCCGAGATCGCCGTGGTTTTGGGACGAACCGAGGGCGCGGTGAAGGCCCTCTACAATCGCACATTGACGCATCTGCGTCGGGTAATGATGGAAGGAGACCCGCGATGAGACTTTTTAAGCCGCGATACATCACCTTGCAAGACTCGCTCAGCGAGCAGGAACAGGCGCAATTGGCGCAGGCGATTACCGCCGCGCTGCCACCTCAGCAGCCCTCCGAGGCCTTCGTGCGGGAATTGGAGCGGCGATTATTGCTCGCCGCCCGCCGTCAAGCCGCGATGACCGTTGCCCGGCACGAGCAACCTCGCCTGGGGATCATCGGCGGCGGAATGATCTCGGTCGTCGGCGGGCTGGCCGTGTGGCTCTATTTGAACGCGCGTAAGAACGTGACGGTAAATTCAACCACGGCTTGAGCCTTGATCCACGATCCGCCGGATGCGGGCAGTTCCTCATTTGAGGAAACTGCCCGCTTGCGCTTTCTGCGGTTGCTCTGTGAAAAAATCAAATTATCATCGGAGATAGTTAGACCCACTTAGTTCCCTCGGTAATTTTTCGCAAAGGAGCGTGAACGAGATGAAACAAATGACAATGAAGGAGAAGCTGGCCCGCATTGCGGCCTTGCCCAACGGCATCCTTTCCCCGTCGGGGCATTACTGGTGTGCCACGTGCAAGAAGTTCTTCCGTTTGGATGAGCCGACTTGCCCGTATATGACCAACATGTGCATCAACAACGTGTTGCCGGTAGAAGTGTTTGCTCCCCCGCACCCCATCGCCTATGAGCGATTCGGCCTCTTCTACCCCAAATTCCCCCAGCGAGCTTTGGCGCGGCTGGTGGAGGGCGTCCCGCAAGCGCAGCTCACCGAGCTGGGCGAGGCGTTAAGCGTGGCCTACCTGGATGAACTGACGGAATGGCACGTGCAATCCCGCCACGATCCGGTAGAAACGCTCAAAAGTTTCGTGATCTTCACCTCCGGCTGCGAAGTGGCCCAGCGGAAGTTGGAAGACACGTTGCTGCTCATCGTGCTCGACCCGCAGAACGTGTGGACGGAACAGCCCCGCTTGCGGAATGTCCTGGAAGGCGCGTTAGCCCATCTGCGCGAAAGCCTGCACATTGAAACCCCGGTGACGCTGGACTTCATCCGCATTGTGCCCGGCCCTTTGGGACGTTACTTCTGCCCCAAGTGCCGCATGTACTTCGAATTCGGCGTCGCCCGCGAGAAAGTCATCTGCCCGCTGATGCCGCAGAAGTGTATGTTTGAGCCGACGGCGGTCAAAGGCCCGTATCCGCTGGCCGACCTGCTGAAAATCTACCGCGTCACCCCGCGTTTGTACGCCCGCCTCATTGAGGCCACGTTGCCGTTCAGCGAAACGCCGGCGGAACAAGTCATCCAATCCCTGGATCAAGAAGTCCGCGATTGGGGATTTGAGGGCGAAGCAACGGAATGGAACGCGCTCCACGCAGCCTTGGGGCTGGGATAAGTTCAGGGAGCGGTTATGAATCTATTGCGCACCACACTAGATAACGGATTGAAGATTCTCGTTCAAGAAAGCCACACCGCCCCGGTGGTCAGTGTGTGGCTGTGGTACAAGGTGGGCAGCCGCAACGAGCACCCCGGCATCACCGGCATCTCCCACTGGCTGGAGCACATGCTGTTCAAAGGCTCGGAACGCTGGCCCAACGGAGCCGCCGATCAAGCCGTGGCGCGGGTCGGGGGCGTCTTCAACGGCATGACCTGGTACGACTTCACCACCTACTACGAGACGCTGCCGGCGGAGAAAATCTCGCTGGCGTTGGATATTGAAGCGGATCGCATGGTCAACGTCCACTTTGACGAGCAGGCCGTGAACTCCGAACGCACGGTGGTCATCAGCGAGCGGCAGGGCAACGAAAACTCCCCGCTCTTCCGCCTGGGCGAGCGCGTCACCGAAACCGCCTATCGCGTTCACCCCTACGGGCACGAGACGTTGGGGCACATAGCCGACCTCCAAGCGATGACCCGCGACGATCTCTACCGTCACTACCGCACCTACTACGTGCCCAACAACGCCATCTTGGCGATTTCCGGGGACTTCAACGCCGGAGAAATCGAGCGCATCAGCGAGCGATACTTCGGCGAGATTCCGCGCGGGGCGGATGTGCCCCCGGTGACGGCGGAGGAGCCGCCTCAAGAAGAAGAGCGGCGCGTACTGGTTGAAGGAGCAGGCGATACGGACTATGTAGAAATCGCCTACCACGCCCCGGCGGCCCCGCACCGCGACTTCTTCCCGCTGACGGTGCTGAACGCGATCCTCAGCGGCGGCTCCAGCTTCCTGGTGGGCGGCGGCATGCTCACCAATCACACCAGCCGCCTCTACCGCGCGTTGGTGGATACGGAATTAGCGGTGGACGTGGGCGGCAGCATCACCCCGACGGTAGACCCCGGCCTGTATCGTTTGCTGGCGACCGTGTGGCCGGGCAAATCACCGGCGCAGGTGGAAGCGGCCTCGCTCGACGAGATCGCCCGCCTGCAAGATACGCTGGTCAGCCCGGAGGAACTGGCCAAAGCCCGCCGTCAGGCCAAAGCCCTGTTCGCCTACTCCAGCGAAAGCATCACCAACCAGGCCTTCTGGCTGGGATTCAGCGAGATTTTTGCCAACTACGGCTGGTTTATGCGTTACCTGCCCCGTCTGAACGCCGTGAAGGCGGAGGATGTGCAGCGCGTAGCTCAAACGTACCTCTCGGCCAACAATCGGACGGTTGGCTGGTATCAGGCACGGCACTAGGAGGAAAGACGATGCAACACAGGCGAAAAACACATTCATCACTGCCGGGGCCGGATAACATCACCCGCGAGGTGCTGCCCAACGGCATCACCCTGCTGGTGCGAGAAAACTTCGTCAATCCCTCCGTCGTCGTCTCCGGCTACCTGCTGACGGGCGCAGAAGACGAACCCCGCGAGCAAGCCGGGCTGTGCAGCTTCGTTGTGGATGCGATGGAACGAGGCACGCAGCGGCGACCGTTCACGCAGTTGTACGAGGAAGTGGAGTCCATCGGGGCCACCTTCGGGCTGAACGCCGGAACGCACATCACCACCTTCCGCGCCAAGGGGCTGGCGGAGCACCTGCCGCTGCTGCTTGACATCCTGGCGGATGTGATCCGCACCCCGGCGTTTGAGGCGCAGCAAGTGGAAAAAGTCCGCGCGGAAATCCGCAGTTTCCACCGCGAACGCGCCCACGATACCCGGCGTATGGCCGCGCTGACGTTCCACGAATTGCTCTACCCGCCGGAGCACCCCTACCATCGCGCCCTGAGCGGCTACCCGGAGACGGTAGAACGCATCAGCCGGGACGATCTGGTGGCCTTTCATCGCCGCTACTTCGCCCCGCAAGGCGCGGTGATCGTCGTGGTGGGCGCGGTCAAGGCCGCCGACGCCGCCAAAGCGATCCGCCGGGCGTTCGGCACGTGGAACGCGGAACGTCCGCCCCGCGCCCCGCTGCCCCCGGTCCCGCCGCTGGAGGAGCGACGCGAAAAACGGCTCGCGCTGCCCGACAAGACCCAAAGCAACCTCGTGCTGGGCTGGGCCGGGCCGCCCCGCAAACATCCCGAATTCGTCGCCGGCTACGTGACCAACACCATCTTGGGCGTCTTCGGCATGTACGGGCGTCTGGGGAAAGCCGTGCGCGAGGCCAACGGGCTGGCCTATTACGTCTACAGTCAAGTGGAGGGCGGATTCGGCCCCACGCCCTGGCGGATCGTGGCCGGGGTGAATCCGACGAACGTGGATCGCGCCATCGCGCTCATCCAAGACGAACTGCGCCGCATCCGTGAGCAGCCGGTGCCGGATGAAGAGTTGCGGGACAGTCAAACCTACATCACCGGCAGCCTGCCGCTGCGGATGGAAACCAACGAAGGCGTGGCCGGTGCGCTGACGCACATTGAGCGGTACGATCTAGGGCTGGATTACTACCTGCGCTATCGGGAAATGATTATGAGCATCACGCCG
>WFQZ01000329.1 GCA_015486785.1 Thermoflexales bacterium | reverse complement strand
GTTTTAGCTCGTCCAGCAGTGAAAAGCCGTCCATGCCGGGCATCATCAAGTCCGTTACGACCAAGTCGGGCCGTCGCTGCTTGATTAGTTCCAGGCCGTCGCGGGCGTCGTTGGCTTCAAAGACGCGGTAGTCTTTATAACGTTGCAGCAGGCGGCGGATCAGGCGGCTGTCGTTGGGGTTGTCGTCCACCACGACCACGGTGGTGATCTGCTCATCCAGGGAGGCCAGGGCGGTGGTGAGTCCCTCGACGGGGAGGCGTTCGGCTTGGGGATCAATGGTGAGGCTGAAGAGGTAGCGGTCTTCCAGGGTGTATTTCTCCGCGCTGAAGGTGTGCCCGGAGCAGTTGACGACGATCTTTTCGCCCGGCCGGGCATAGCCACGCCGGATGAGCTTTTCCAGTCCGGCAAAGGCCACGCTGGCCGCCGGCTCCATCGAGTAACCTTCCAGGCGGGCCACGCGCCGCATCGCGCGGAAGGCTTCGCCGTCGCTCACGGAGATCATCGCGCCGCCGTTCTCGTCCGCCGCGCGTTTGAGGATTTTGTAGGCCATGCCCGGTTTGCCGGTCGCCAGGATGGTGATCAAACTGTCCGGTTGCTCGACCGGCTCGGCTTCGTCCAGTCCCTTTTCCCAGGAGCGCACCATCGGGGCACAGCCTTCGGTCTGGATCACGGCGATCTTGGGCATGTGGTCAATGATGCCGGCGGCGTACAGTTCTTGGAATCCCTTGAGCACGCCCAGCGGGCCGATCCCGCCGGAGACGGCCTGCACGTACCAATCGGGGGCTTGCCAGTGGAGTTGTTCAACGATCTCGAAGGCGATGGTTTTCATGCTCTCTTTGCAGGGGATGGATTTCGCGCCTCGGTCAAAGTACAGTCTGTGCCGTTTGGCGAAGTTGGCGGCTACGACCTTGGTCTCGTCGTAAGTGCCGGTCACTTTGACGACCTCTGCGCCGTAGAGAGCCAGCTCGCGGACTTTTTCGGCGGGCACGCTGCCGGTGACGAAGGTCCACAGTTTGATGCCCGCGCGGGCGCAGTAGGCCGCATAAGCGGCGGCGGCGTTGCCGGTTGAGGCCAACACCAATTCTTTGATGCCTTGCGCCTTGAGGGCGTTTACGGCCAGGGCCGCTTGCCGGTCTTTGAATGATCCGGTGGCGAGTTGCCGTTCGTCTTTGATCCAGATTTCCTGACGGGATAGCTCTTTCTCCAATCCCCAGGCGCGGATCAATGGGGTGCCGCCTTCGCCCATAGTGATGATCGGGTAGCCTTCGGGGAAGGGCAGCAGCTCGGCGTAGCGCCAGAGGGTGTAGTCGCGTTCTTTCACTTGCCGCATCCAATCTGCCGGCAGGGCTTTCAAGTCGTATATTGCGTCTAGCCAAAAGCTGCCACAGGCTTCGCACTTGGTCAGGGTAATATCTGCGGCCATTTGATGTCCACATTCTAGGCATTGTACAGCTTTGAATAGTGTACTCATGATGTGTCTCCTACACCGGTAAAGTATAGTGTTTGCGTAACTGCTCACCGCAAGAGGCGCAGAGGTCGCTGAGGAAAAGCCAAAGATGACTTCTCCGCGCGTAAGACCGCGCTTCTTTCTCTCCGCACTTTTGCCTCAAGCTGAGCCATTACGTGTTTGCTACGGTTCGCGCTTAACGCAGTAGTTCGTAGACTTGTATTTTGTGGGGCAATCCCCGGCTGGTGATGGCCGGAATCATCCGGATCAGGTATTGTTCCTTGATGCGTAAGTAGGTTTGATGGTCAAGCAAGATTTGTCCGGGTTGCGCTTGTGCTTGCAGCCGCTCTGCGAGATTAGGCACCCGGCCAATGATGGTGTAGTCCATCTGTTGCGTTGCGCCTACGCTGCCCACAATGGCTTGCCCGGTGCTGATCCCTATGCCCAGTCCCAATCGCTCCAAGGCCGGATTTTGCATCTTTTCTACGGCGAAATTACGCAGCATAGTGATGGCGCATTGGGCCGCGCGATAGGCCATAGTTTGTGCTCCCTCTTTTTCCAGGAAGAAGGCCATGAGTGCATCGCCGATGTACTTGTCCAGCACGCCTTGGAATTTGATGACCGGATCGGCCAGTTGTTCAAAGATCGAGTTGAGCACTGCGACCACCTCACCGGCGTGATGATGCTCGGTGAAGTTGGTGAAGCCGCGAATGTCGGCGTAGACCACGCTGGCGGTGACGTACTTGCTTTCTGCTCGCTCGTCGTCCTCTGGGCTGTGCAGAATTTCTTCTGTGGCCGTTGTGCCGACGTAGTGATGTAGCACGCGCTCCAATTGGGCGGCCTTGTCCTCCAGTTGATCCTGCATCTTCTTGGTTCTGAGTAGCGAGCGGGCACGCGCCAGGAGTTCTACGGCCTGGAAAGGCTTGGAAAGGAAATCATCCGCGCCGGCCTCTAATCCTTTAACTTTATCATCCACGTGTTGCAGGGCGGTAAGCATCAGGATGGGGATGGTTTTGGTGCTTTCTTGTTGGCGCAGAATCCGCGCGGCTTCGTATCCATCCATCACCGGCATCAGAATATCCAAGATGATCAGGGAGGGCTGATACTGCTCCGCCATCTGGATCGCTTCGCGCCCGTTATGTGCGACGTGAACGTGGCTGCCTTGGGCCTCCAGCAAGGTGCGCAGCAACTTGAGGTTGTGCTCATTATCATCTACCACCAGAACAGGAGCATCAAATTCATCCCCGCGTTGGGCGAGGATGGTTTGCACTTTGGCGGTGCGTTGTGAGACCATTGAGGATGCTGTTGAGGGGGCGTTGGCTATGGGATCTGTCACGGTGGGGAGTTTAGGGGAAGTGGTGAAGATCTCTTTGACCATCCGGACCAGCTCATCCACGTTGAAAGGTTTTTCTATAAAGTGCAAAGCTCCCAACCGTAGAGCATCTTTCTCGATAGTCGCGGTGCTGAAAGCGGTCATCACGATGGTGTAAGTTTGTGGGGTCAGGCGGCGCAGTTTGCGGATCAAATCCAGCCCGTTCAGCCCCGGCAGGTTGAAGTCTGTGATCACCAGGTCTACCGGCTTGCGTTTAAGTGCCCGGAAACCATCCTCGGCTGTGGTAACAGCGGTTACTTCGTAATCCTTGCCTAGCCCCTCCAGGGACTCTTTGACCAGGACGGTGAGGCTTTTTTCATCATCTACGACCAAGATATGTTTTGCCATAACTACCTCGCATATTAATCTTCGCTACACGCCGGCAGCCAAACGCTGAAGGTGCTGCCTTTCCCTAGTTCACTTTGCACGGCAATGCGGCCATGGTGCATTTCCACCAGGTGTCGGGTGATGGCCAATCCCAGGCCGGTGCCTTCGGCGCGGCGGGTGCTGGAGCCATCCACCTGGCGGAACCGCTCAAACAATTGCGGGATGTCTTTTTCGGCGATGCCGATGCCGGTGTCTTCTACATCAATGCGCACGAAGTCTCCCTCTTGTTGTGCTCGCAGTGTGATGTGGCCTTCATCGGTGAACTTTACGGCGTTGGACATAAGGTTGTTGAGTATCTGCGCCACGCGCACTCGGTCGGCGGTGATGCAGGGGAGCGTGTCTTTGATCTCCATTTCCAATGTCACCGGCTTGCCTCGGCGATGGAGCAAGCCCATATTGTTGGTGCGCACATCGTTCAGCAAGTCGGGGACGTCCACCGGTTCTAAGTTCAGGGTCATTTGCCCGGCCTCAATCTTGGTCAAATCCAAGATGTCGTTGATGAGGGTGAGCAATTGCTGGCCGTTTTCGTGAACGGCTTTCACATCCTCTTCCATCTCCGGGGTTAGCTCGCCGTCAATGCCCATCAAGAGCACCTCGGTGTATCCCAAGATGGAGTTGAGCGGGGTACGCAGTTCGTGGCTCATATTGGCCAGGAATTCACTCTTCAGCCGGTCTACGTCGCGCAATTTCTGCATCGTGCGCTGAAGTTCTTCCATAAAGCGGGCATTTTGCAAGGCGGTGGCGATCTGCCCGGTCAGGGTTTGGAATACATCAATATCCGATTGGGCAAAGCTGTTGGGCTGATCGTGTTGGATATCAAACACCGCCAGGACTTGCCCTTGATAGACAGCCGGAATGGCCGCCTCTGCTTTTGTGTGCGGGAGCAGCGGGTTGGGCAGGAAGCCGGGGTCTTGGGTGACATCCTGTACCACGATTGGCTCCTGCGTTCGTGCGGCCCGCGCTACCAAGCTGCGCGCTGCATTTAAGGGGATGTGGTGCCCTTGGGCGACCATGGTCTTGCCCGGTGAGCCGTACCCGGCTTTGAGCACCAGGTTTTGGGATTGTTCGTCCAGCAAGTACACGTGGACGTAGTACAAGCCGAATCGTTCCTTTAGCTCGTTGATGGCGATTTCCAGAATGCGATCCGGCTCCAACACCTGGTTGATCTGGGCGGCGATGCTGGCGGCTGTGTCCAGGCGCGATGTCAATCTCTCCTGGGTAATGAGGGCTTGCTTCTGAGCGGTGATGTCTTTCACCGTGCCCAAGTTGGAGAGCACACCGTTGATTTCCAAGAGGTTGGAGGACATCACTACGTATATGTATTGCCCATCTTTGCGCCGCATCTGTGTTTCCAGAGAGCCGATGTGTATTTTGCCGGCTAATCGCTCCCGGTAGGTTTTTAGCACTCTCTCCTTTTCCTCCGGGACGATGAGTTGCCCCAGCGTCATGCCGAGTAGTTCTGCTTCGGTGTAGCCGGTGATTTCGGCCATAGCGGGGTTTACCATCTGGAACGCTTCATTCTGCACGAGGAAAACGCCGTCACGGATGTTTTCGAACAACGCGCGGTAACGGATTTCGGAAGCGGCTCGTTCTGCTTCTGCTTGCTTACGTTCGGTGATGTCGCGGATCGCGTTCACGAAGCCGATTGGTTCACCCGAAGTATCACGCAGTAGGGTGACGGATAGCTCGCCGCTGAAGACCTCGCCGTTTTGGCGGACGAATTCTAGTTCCTGTGTTCCGCTTTGCCCGTCTTGCAACGCACGTACAAAGGCTTCGGCTGCGCCGGTACGGGCCTCCGGAGCGATCATTTCAATGATGTTGCTGTTGAGCAAGTCTTTATCCGAGTCATATCCGAACAGTTGTACCGTGGTGGCATTAATTTCGGTGATGATGCCCATCAAGTTGCTTTCGGCGATGCCGTCGGTAATAGCGTTGAAGATCGCGTTGATCTTCTCGATAGCTTCACGGAGTGTGTTTTCCGCTTCTTGCTGCTGGGCAAAGTGTCGTGCGTTCTGGAACGCGGTGGCGATCTGCCCGGCCAAGGTGCGGTACACATCCACGCCCGCCTCAGAGAAGAAGTCCGCCCGCGCAGCTTGTACGTCCAGTACGCCGAGTAACTGTTCACCCAAGATGACCGGCACGGCTAACTCGGCGCGGGTATTGGGAAGCAACAGGTTGGGCAAATAGTCGGGCGAGCGCAAGACATCATTTTCCACTACCGGAGCTTTGGTGCGTGCGGAGCGTGCCACAATGCTCCGTTTTCTATTCAAAGGGATTTTGTGTCCCTGCTGTTTCATAATCTGCCCAGGCCGTCCGTATCCGGCTCGCAAGGTGAGACTCTCTTCTTGAGGAAGATACTCGTAGAAGTGAACGTGGTACAGGCCGAACTGTTCTTTGATCAAGGGAATGGCGATGTCAAATAGCTCGTCTGGGTCTAGGATGGTATTGAGTCTGGTAGCTACCTCGGCGGATGTACGGAGTTGCGTTGCGAATTGTGAAAGTTCCGTTTCGAGCCGTTTTTGTGAGACGAACAATTGCGCATTGTTTAAGGTAGCCGCGATTTGTGTGGCCATGGTGCTGAACATTCCGACGTAGGACTCGGTGAAGTAGCCGACCTGGTCGTGCTGCACGTCGAACACGCCGAGGACTTTGCCTTCCACAACCATAGGGACGGCGACCTCGGCCTTGGTGTCGGGGAGCAAGGGGTTGGGGAGGAAGTTGGGGTCGGCCCGCACGTCGTTGACGACGACCGGCTCGTGGGAACGGGCGGCTCGCGCCACGAGGCTCTTTTCGGCATCGTAGGGGATGCTGTGGCCGCGCTCCAACATCACCTTGCCCGGTTCGCCGTAGCCCGCGCGGAGCTTGAGCAATCCTTCGGCTTCATCCAGGACGTAGACGTGGACGTAGTAC
>WFQZ01000328.1 GCA_015486785.1 Thermoflexales bacterium | reverse complement strand
CGATAGGTTCAGGGTGACGCGGCGCGGCGGCGTGCAGTAACGTATCCGCCGGACGGGTGCCAAAGGCGGTGAGGACGACCGCGCCGGCGGCCAGCGGGAAGACGATCAACAGCAGCAACACCCGCAGCGGCATAATCAGCCCGGCGAAGGCGGTGAACAACGAGAGTGCGCCGGTGCCCCAGAGGGCGGATGCCAGCAGCGAGGGGGCTTGATGTTGCAGCACGGACTTCAGCACGTGCCGCCCCAGCCACGTGCCGATCACCACCCAGCCCACCAGGATCACCAGGCCCATCGCGGCGTAGCCCAGCAGGGCGAAGGGAGCCAGGCAGATGGTGATCGCCAGCAGTGAGGTGATCACCACGGTGACGATCAGCGAGACCGCACCGACGCCGTAGGTGGCCCAGGGCAGTTCGCCGAGCGTGTCTTCCATACGCTCCATCTGCCGGGGCCACACGCTCACCAGCACGAAGGCCAGCGCGACCAAGGCCAGGGAAAGCAGCACGTCACGCACCAGCCGCCACAGGACGCGCAGCCAGGTGACGTGCCGGGGGCCGTGCCCGGTCACGGTCAAGCCGATGCGGCCCAGCGGCGAAGCCTGCCAGCGGGCGGAGAAGTCATCTTCCTCCAGCGGGGTGATCTCGCCGCGCACCTGTGCGCCCTCGTCCCGCCGCAGCGTCCCGGCGACGGAGACATCGCCTTCCACCAAGGCCGTTTCCCGAAGTTGCAGGTTTCCGGCCACGAAGACATCGCCCGCCACGCGCCCGGCGAGGGTCGTCCCGCCGGTCACGGCCAGGTCGCCGGTGACGGTCGCATCGGGAGCAATGGAGACATCGCCGAACACGACCAGGTCGCCATCCAGCGTGGAGCCTTTTTCCAGCGTGACCGGCCCCATCACCACGAGATCGCCGGTGTAGGTATCATCCGCCGCCAGGGTGTACGGCCCTACGTGGACGCCGCCATCACTTTGGCGGGCGGGGGCGGCCAGCACCGGCAAGGCGATCAGCACCAACAAGGCGACGATCAGCAAGCCTTTCTTCATCTGTTTAGCCATAAAAGCCTCCTCTGAAAGTAAAGAGAATATCATTTCAGCGCGTGCCTGCCCGGTGGCGCGTCCAGAACAGCAAGCCCGCCGTCACCAACAAGCCGTTGGGCATGTACCACAGGAACGCCAGCAGGGCGATGGTCAAGGCCACGGGGAGCAGGGCTTGCCAGGAAACGAGGAAACTGCTCCACATCAAGGTCAACGCCTCCCACCACACTTGCCGCCCGGCAAACAGGACGTCGAGCAGATGCCGAGCGGAAAAGGCGGTGTGTCCCAGCCAGGCCAGTTCCACCACGATGATCAGCGTCAAGAACAAGATACCGATCCAGCGGGAAACGGTGGCGCGGGCGGCGGATTGCTGCCAGCGAGCCAAGGTGGCCTGGGTAAAATCGTCCGCCACGCGCGGCGGAGCGGGGGCCGTGCGCAGAATCCGCTCCACGGAAGTCAGAGCTTCCCACTCACGGCGGCAAGGATCGCACGAGGCCAGATAGGCTTGCCAGATGCGTGTCTCTGCGGGGGAGAGCAAGCCTGCGGCGGCACGCTCCCACCACGCTTCACTTTGCGCCTCATCCCACGGTATCTTGAGTTCATCAAGCATGCGCTGCCTCCTGATTCAAATGTCGCGCCATCGTCCGCCGGGCGCGAAACAAACGAGATTTGATCGCCGGAATCGTCAAATTGGTCACGGTGGCGATCTCGGCGTAAGAGAGACCTTCCCAATAAAAGAGCGAAACCAGCAGCCGGTCCAACGGCGAAAGGTGCTGTAACAAGCTCCGCACCTGAGCTTCCCGCTCCCGCCGCAGCAACTCCACCTCCGGGAGGGGCGATTTGCCCGGCTGCCATTCCCACGCGCCGTTTTCCCCCAGCGCGTCCAGCGAGACGGACGGACGGCGGCGGCGGATGCGATCAATGCACTCGTTCGAGGCGATCCGCAGCACCCAAGGGCGGAAGGGCCGCTCCGGATTGAAGGTGTGCAGCTTGGTGATCGCCTTGATCAGCGTCTCTTGGGCCGCATCCTCGGCCTCGGCGCGTTCACCTAGCATTCGGTAGCATACGTTAAAGACCGATTGCTGGTACGTTGAAACTAACTGCGTGATCGCTTCGGTGTTTCCTTGTTGTGCCAAGCGAATCCACTCTTGATGCTGAGCATCCCACTCAATCTGTGATTTCATTGGTCCTCAATGAGTTAAATCGGAAACAAACGGTTCCAATCTGAAGAGATTACGGCCATAGTCAATAGCCGGTTGCAAAAAGGGGCGATCCCGAAGGTCGCCCCTTTGTTCAGCCCACATCCAAGTTAAAGGTTAAAGGTCTGCTTCAAATCAGAAAGCAGAAGCGAATCTTCTTCCTCGGCCAACGGGTCCTCGTTCAGCCAATCGGTGGCCGGAGGCTCCGGCTCAATGGGCACGCCCTCGTACTCCTCAATCGGGCCGTCCGAGCCTTCGATGTCGCCGCGATAGCCGGTGCCGGCGGGGATCAACTTGCCGATGATCACGTTTTCCTTGAGGCCGTAGAGATAATCTTCGGCAGCCCGCACGGCGGCATTGGAAAGCACCTTGATGGTGTGCTGGAAGGAGGCGGCGGAGAGGAAGGAATCGGTCGCCAGCGCGGCCTTGGTGATGCCCAAGAGGACCGGTTTCGCCCGCGCCGGTTGTCCGCCCTGCGCCACGATCTCGCGGTTGACGTGCTCAAAGTGGACGCGGTCTTCCAGGTCACCGGTGAGGAAGGTGCTGTCGCCCGACTCGGTGACCAGCACACGGCTCAGCATCTTGCGGATGATGATCTCAAAGTGTTTATCCTGGATGTTGACGCCCTGGGAGCGGTACACTTTCTGCACTTCGCTGAGCAGATACAGTTGGACCGCCTCACGGCCTTGCACTTCCAAGATGCGGTGCGGGTTGGGGACGCCTTCATAAAGCTGAGTGCCCGGCGCAACAGTTTGGCCCTCGGCCACCAGTAAGCGGGCGCTGGGCGGGATTTCGTACTCGCGGCTCTCGGTCAGCTCGTAGGCCAGGATGAGGACGCCTTCGTCGCGCCGGATGCGGCCTTTGACCTCGGCGCGGATTTCTTTGGTTTCGTCGTCGGGGCTGCGGGCGAGTACGGCTTCTTGTTCCACCGCGTCGCCATCTTCCACCAGGACTTCCCAATCGGGGGGCAGTTCGTAGCGTTTCTCTTTCATCTGGCTGTCCACGATGGTGACGGTAGCGACATCGCCTTCGCGGGTGATGTGTACGACCCCGCCGATGTCGGTGATCTCCGCCTCGCCTTTGGGGGTTTTGCGGGCTTCCAACAATTCTTCCACGCGGGGCAGACCGCTGGTGATGTCGCCGCTGGAGGAGGCTGTGCCGCCGGTGTGGAAGGTACGCAAGGTCAACTGGGTGCCCGGTTCGCCGATGGACTGCGCGGCGATGATGCCAACGGCGGTGCCGGTCTGAACCAGCCCGCCCCGTCCCAAGTCACGCCCGTAGCAGAGGGAGCAAATGCCGTGTTCCAGTTCGCAGGTCATCGGGGAGCGGACAAAGACTTCTTCAATGCCCGATTGCTCAATGAGCGCGGCTTTATCCTCGTCGATCTCCTCGTTGCGCTCCACGATCACTGCGCCGGTTTCCGGGTCGGTGATGGGAGCTGCCGCCCAGCGACCTAAGATGCGGTTGGTGAGTGATTGCCCGCCCACCGAGTCATTCCGCCGAATCCAGATGCCGCGCCGGGTGCCGCAATCATGGGCGTTGACGATCACATCTTGCACCGTGTCCACCAGACGGCGGGTCAAGTAACCGGCGTCAGCCGTGCGCAAGGCGGTATCGGCCAGCCCTTTGCGGGAGCCGTGGGTGGAGATGAAGTACTCCAACGCGGTCAGACCTTCGCGCAAGTTGGAGCGAATAGGCAGCGGGATGATCCGCCCGGAGGGGTCGGCCATCAAGCCGCGCATACCGGAAAGCTGCGCGATGGGGCCGAAGCCGCCTTTGGACGCGCCGGAGTTCGCCATCACGGCGATGGGGCCTTCCGGGTCCAGGCCGTTGGCGACGGCCTTGGAGACGCGATCACGGGCTTGAGACCAGATTTCAATGGTGCGGTTGTACTGCTCTTCCTCGGTCAGCAAGCCCCGGCGGTATTGCCGCTCAATTTCGGAGACTTCCTTGGCGGAAGATTCCAAGATTTCCGCCCGCGCCTCAGGCACGGTCAGATCGTAGACGGAGATGGTCACGCCGGAGACGGTGGCGTATTTGAAGCCCAGGTTCTTCACCGCGTCGGCAAAGTCCACAGCCGCTTCACGCCCCAGCAGCCGGTAGCACTCGCCGATCAAATCCTGCAAGTCGCCTTTGTTGAGGGGGCGTCCGATGTAGCGCATCTTTTCCGGCACGATGCGGTTGAAGAGTGCTTGACCCACCGTGGTATCAATGGGATGCGGCGGGGCGGGGAGCGTATCGTACACCTGCGCGAGCTTGATCTTCGCGTGCAAGTCCACCTGATCCAGCGCGTAGGCCATCTCCACCTCGTCCAGGTTCACGAACAAGCGGCCATCGCCCTTGGCGGGCAAGGAGGTTTCGCGGGTCATGTGGTAAATGCCCAAGCAGATGTCCTTGGAGGGGCCGATGATCGGTTGTCCATCGGCGGGCTTGAGCAGATTGTGCGAGGCCAACATCAGCTTGCGGGCTTCTTCCACCGCCTTCCGCGAAAGCGGCATATGAATCGCCATTTGGTCACCGTCGAAGTCGGCGTTGAAGGCGGCACAGACCAGCGGCGGCAGGTGGATGGCCTTGCCTTCCACCAGAATCGGCTCGAAGGCTTGAATGCTCAGGCGGTGCAGCGTGGGCGCACGGTTCAGCAACACGGGACGCTCCTGGATGACTTCCTCCAACACTTCCCAGACCTCCGGTTTCTGGCGTTCAATCAACCGCTTGGCCGCTTTGACGTTGGTGGCGTAGTTATACTTGACCAGCCGCTGGATGATGAAGGGGCGATAGAGTTCCAGGGCCATCGTCTTGGGCAGGCCGCATTGGTGGATTTTGAGCTTGGGGCCGACGACGATCACCGAGCGACCGGAGTAGTCCACGCGCTTCCCCAACAGGTTGCGGCGGAAGCGGCCTTTCTTCCCCTTGAGCATATCGCTGAGGGATTTAAGCTGGCGGCGGCCACGGCGGCTCATCGCCTTGCCCCGCTGGCTGTTATCAATGAGGCTGTCCACCGCCTCTTGCAACATACGCTTCTCGTTGTTGACGATGACATCCGGCGCACCGAGTTCCAGCAGCCGCTTGAGGCGGTTATTGCGGTTGATCACGCGGCGGTAGAGGTCGTTGAGGTCGGAGGTGGCGAAGCGACCGCCGTCCAATTGCACCATCGGGCGCAACTCCGGCGGCAGGACCGGGAGGATGGTCAAGATCATCCACTCCGGGCGGTTGGTGCTGTGGCGCAAAGCCTCGACAACGCGCAAGCGGCGGGTGGCCTTCTTGCGCAGTTGGATGGAACGCCCGTGACGCACATCGTTCCACAGCGATTCGGAGAGTTTGTCCAGGTCCAGGCGGACGAGCAACTCATAAACGGCTTCCGCGCCCATGCCGGCCTTGAAGACTTGGCCCCAACGCTGGCGCAGTTCCCGATAGCGGGCCTCGTTGAAGAACATCAACGGGGCCAAGCTCAACAATTCCTCGCGCAAGGCGTCGTAGTGCGCCCGGATGAGCGAGGTCTTTTCGTGCAGTTCCTCACGCACGTGCTGAATCTTGTCCTGGACTCCTTGAGTCCACACCTCGGCATCTTGCTCTTGGGGTTGGGTGCCGGCCTCCTCCCGCTGGCGGATTTCCTGCTCCAGAGCCTCCAGCGTATCCTGCACCACCGTGTTCAAGGTGGTGTAGTGATCGTGCGTGACCGGGGTTCCGGCCTCGACTATCGTGGTATCGGTCAAGGAAAACTTGATCGGCTCCGCAGGCGCGTGCCCCAGCATCCCGTCAAGCCGCTCTTGGAGCTTCTTCGCCGCCAGCAAAATCTCCTCGGTGCGGCGGTTCAGCTCTTCTTCAAGCTGGGTCTTGGCTTCCGCGCGGTCGGCGTCAAGCTGCGATTTTTCATCCGCCAGACGGCCCTCCAGCTTGGCGATGCTGGCCTTAGCCGCATCCTCCATGCGGGTGATGTGCTTCAATTCCTCTTCGTCAATGCGTTTGAGCGCACGTTTGCGAGCCTCTTCATCCACCGAGATGATGATGTACTGCGCGAAGTACAGCACCCGGTCCAAGTTGCGCTTGCTGATGTCCAGCAGGATGCTCAAATGGCTGGGAACGCGGCGGGTATACCAAATGTGAGCCACCGGCGCGGCCAAGGTGATGTGTCCCATGCGCTCGCGGCGGACGGCAGAGCGGGTAACTTCCACCCCGCACTTGTCGCAAATGATGCCTCGGTAGCGAATACCTTTGTACTTGCCACAATAACATTGATAGTCCCGCGTGGGGCCGAAGATCGCCTCACAGAAAAGCCCGTCCTTTTCGGGACGGAGCCGACGATAATTGATAGTTTCCGGTTTAAGGACCTCACCATACGACCAAGATAAGATCGTCTCCGGGGAAGCCAAGCTGATTCTCAGCGATTTGAATGTGCGGGCTTCCATCGTTCGTTCTTCACGATCCATGCTTTCCCCCTCTCATTGCCGAACTTGGGAACAAAAAACAAGCGTATGAGAGACCTCTCTCAACGCTTCTGTTCGGGCGGAATTTGTGTGACACATGAGTAGCGACATTATAGAATATCGCTACTAGAAGTCAATGAACGGAGCGAAAACTTGGGATAACTTGGGTTTCGCGCTCACGACGATCACTTGCCGGATTGAGATGTGATCCTAGAGTTGTTTTTAAGTTTAGCAGCTTGTTTGATCCAAAATAGGCATTATAATTTACGTTGCAACTGTTTTGGAAAGTCGGTAAAATCAAGAAATCATTCTCAGTATCACAACGAGCGGGGCGTATGAACAAAAAGCCGAAGATTTTGTATATTGACGACACACCCTCTGCACGACGGCTTGTACAACGGCTGTTGTTTATGAATTATACCGTTATCGAAGCCCAAGACGGTTTGGAAGGTGTGGACAAGGCCGCCGAAGTCAAGCCGGATTTAGTATTAGTGGACATGCGCATGCCGCATTTTTCCGGCTACGAAGTAGCGACCCGCATCAAAGAACTGCTGCCCGAAGTCCCCGTGATCGCCCTCACCGCCGATAACAGCCAGCACGTTCACGAAAAAGTGCTCGCTTCCGGCTGTGATGGCTACATCCCCAAGCCGATAGACCCGGACAAGTTCGAATCCCAGGTGGCCGCTTTCATCAAAGGGCAGCGAGAGGAGCTGAAGGACGAGAGCTTCCGGGTGGAATATCAACAAAGCCTGGTGAACCGGCTGGAAGAGAAAGTCCGCGAGTTGACGGCGGCCTTGCAAGAGAACGCCAAGCTCAACGAACAGTACGCCCGTCTGTTGGCCGAGGCGGAACGCCGCGCCCGGCTGTTGGAATCAGGGGCACGCGCGGGGCGCAGCATCACCTCCACGCTGGATTTGGACGACTTGCTCCAAACCACGGTGGAGATCATCGGAGAGGAATTCCAGTTCTACTACGTGGGGCTATTCCTCACCGACGAGAGCGGCGAATGGGCGGTCTTGCGGGCCGGCATGGGCGAGGCGGGACGCAAAATGGTGGAGGCCGGGCACAAGCTCAAGATCGGCGGGCTGTCCATGGTCGGCACGGCGATGGCCCACCGCCAACCGCTCATCTCCAAGGACGTGGGAGATGAGCCGGTGCATTTCAAGAACCCCTACTTGCCCTTGACCCGCTCCGAGATGGCGTTGCCGCTGCTGCTGGGCGACGAGGTCATCGGGGCGTTGACGGTGCAGAGCGTCGAAGAAGACGCCTTCACCGAAGATGATGTATGGGCCATCCAAGCGATGGCCGATCAGCTTGCCACGGCGATCCAGAATGCGCGGCTCTACGCGCAGAACGAGACTGTATTGGCGCAGGCCAAACGGCGTGCCCGCTTGCTCGAAGCCGCCGCCGAAGTCAGCCGCAACATCACCTCCATCTTGGATCGCGACACCCTGCTGCACAAAACCGTGGACGTTATCTGCGACATCTTCGGCTTCTACTACGCGGGCGTGTTCCTGGTGGACGAAAGCGGCGAATGGGCGGTCCTCCGAGCCGGACGAGGCGAGGCCGGGCGCAAAATGGTAGAAGCCGGGCACAAACTCAAAGTGGGCGGACTTTCTATGATCGGCACGGCGATTGCCGAACGCCGGGCGTTGATCGCCCTGGACGTGGGCGAAGAGCCGGTACACTTCAAAAACCCCTACTTGCCCTTGACCCGCTCGGAGATGGCCTTGCCGCTGGCCAAAGGCGACCAAGTCATCGGCGCGTTGACCGTCCAGAGCACCGAGGAAGCCGCCTTCAGCGACGACGACATCACCACGCTGCAATCGATGGCCGATCAACTGGTGATCGCCTTCGACAATGCCCGCCTGCTCCACGACCTGGAGGAAGTCCACAAAGAGTTGGTGCGCTCCAAAACCTTCGAGGCCATCGCCACGGCAACCGGCGAGGCCATCCACTGGGTGGGGAACAAAGCCGCGCCGATTCCGGGGAGCATCGCCCGCATCCGCGAGGACATCACCAAATACCTGGTGATGGCCGGGATGCTGCTGGAAAAACTCCCGCCGGAGCTGAAGGAAGACAAATTCGCTCAGATGCTCTCCCTGGCAATGGAAGAACTTTCCTCCCTGACCGATGTTGACGCTGTGCGGGCCGAGCTAGAGAAGCGATCCTTACGCCGCCTGCGCAAGATGCTCAGCGTTGAGTCCATCTTCGAGGATTTGGACATCATTGACAAGAGTTCGCTATCCATCCTGAACATCAAGGAAGACCTCATCGGGCCGGCCAGAAAGCGCAACCCAGAATCAATTGATGTGGCTGTGCTGCTCACCGAGACGGTCAAGGGCATGGGCATCCCCAAGGAAGTGGTGAAGCTGCTCTTTGAGGAAGACTTGCCCGCGATTGTGGGAGATCGCCGCCAACTGGAGCGCGTCTTCATCAACCTGATCAAAAACGCAATGGAAGCGATGTATCAGGTGGAAGAGAAGCGACTCTTCATCTGGGGGCACAAATCAAACGACGGGAAATACGTGGTGGTGGAAATCAACGATAACGGCGAAGGCATCCCGCCGGATAAGATCGACAAAATTTGGGTGGCCTTCTACACCACCAAGGGCGACCGTGGCGGCACCGGCTTGGGCTTGGCCGCATGTGCCAAGATCATCAACCAAATGGACGGCAAGATCACGGTAGATAGTGAGGTGGGCGTGGGGACAACCTTCAGCGTTTACCTGCCCATACCACAGGAGCAACCCGGCTCCTGAACATAAGCGATTCGCTGGCGTAAGTCAGAAGAACTATTTTTAACATTTCACGGGGAAACAGGAGAGACATATGACGGAGGAGGAAATTCGCGTTTTGCTGGTGGACGATGAGAGGATGGTCCGGCGCAGTATGGAGAAAACCTTACTGCGGGCCGGATACGATGTAGACACGGCGGACTCTGCCGGAAAAGGGCTTGAGCTATTTAAGCAAGCACTGGAGGAAGGAGAACCGTTCGACATCGCTTTATTGGACCTGAACATGCCTAACCTGGAAGGGGAAGAAGACTCCAAAGCCGGGCTAGAGTTGCTGGGAGAATTGATGAAAATCGACAGTTCCTTCCCGGTAGTGGTGCTCACAGCCTTCGACGAAGTAACCCTGGCTAAAGAGGCGGTCACCCTGGGCGCAAAGGCATATTTCGTGAAAGGTCGTGAACGTGGATTGCTGGACCTGATCGAAGATATTCTCGAAGACTAAATTTTTAAGGAGTTTACGAATGGACAAAGTGTCTTTAGCAGAGCGACGTGCAGCCCTGTTGCAAGCCGGGGCACAAGTTAGCAGGAATATCATCTCAATTCTGGACCTGGACGAACTTTTGCAGAAGACGGTGGATATTATCTGCGAGGAGTTTGGATTTTACTACGCGGGCGTATTCCTACTCGACGAGGCCAAAGAGTGGGCCGTGTTGCACGCCGGACGCGGAGAAGCCGGAAAAGCAATGTTGGCCGAAGGGCACAAGTTGCGCGTGGGCGGCCTCTCAATGATCGGGGCAGCAACCAGCCGTAACAAAGCCTTGATCGCGCTAGACGTGGGCGAAGAACCGGTACACTTCAAAAACCCCCATTTGCCCTTGACCCGCTCCGAAATGGCCTTGCCGCTGGCCGTAGGGGATGAGGTCATCGGGGCCTTGACGGTGCAGAGCGTGGAAGAAGCCGCCTTCTCAGAGGAGGACATCACCGCCCTGCAGGCCATGGCCGACCAGTTGGCGATTGCGATCTCCAACGCGCGGCACTACGCCGAGTACAAAGAAGTGCTGGCCCGCGCGGAACGACGCGCGAGGCTTCTCGAAGCCGCCGCCGAAGTCGGGCGCAACGTCACGATGATCCTAGACCTGGACGAACTGCTCCACAAGACGGTGGACATCATCTGCGAAACCTACGGTTTCTACTACGCCGGTGTTTTCCTGCTTGACGAGACGGGCGAATGGGCCGTGCTCCGCGCCGGACGCGGCGAAGCCGGACGCATCATGGTAGCCGAAGGGCACAAGCTGCGCGTAGGCGGCCTTTCAATGATCGGGGCCTCCATCGCCGAGCAACGGGCACGCATCGCGCTGGATGTGGGCGTCGAAGCGGTACACTTCAAGAACCCGCACTTGCCCTTGACCCGCTCCGAGATGGCCTTGCCGCTCATCGTGCGCGACGAAGCCATCGGCGCGGTGACGGTGCAGAGCGTGGAAGAAGCCGCCTTCAGCGACGAGGACATCAGCTCGCTGCAAGCGATGGCCGATCAACTGGCCGTAGCCCTGGCCAACGCCAAACTCCTGCGCGAGTTGGAAGAAGCCCACGCGGAACTCCTGCGCACCAAGACCTTCGAGGCCATCGCCACGGCGACCACCGAAGCCATCCACTGGATCGGCAACAAAGCCTTGCCCATCACCATCAGCGCACAGCGGCTGCACGAGGACGTAGCCGAACTGACCGGCGTCGATCCGGAGACCAAAGAATCAATGCTGGAAGACCTGATGCTGGTTGAAGACAGTGCCCGCCTGATCGTTGAGGTCAAAGAGCACCTCATCGGCCCGGCCCGCGAACACGAACCCAGCCCCGTCATCCTCGAAGACGTCGTGCGTGACGCCATCACCGAGATGAAGATCGCCGACGACATCGTGAAACTCTCCGTCGCCCCGCAGCTCCCGCGCGTCGTGGCCGACAGCACCCAATTGATCCGCGCTCTGCGCTACGTGCTCCAGAATGCCCTGGATGCCACGGAGGCAGTCGAGCAACCCCAGATTGAAATCGAAATCGATCCTGAGGAAGAAGCCGGTGTGCTGTACGTGGCGGTGCGCATCGCCGATAACGGCCCCGGCATCCCCAAAGACGTGATGGACAAGATGTGGGCCGCGTTCTACACCACCAAAGGCGCGAAACACGCGGGCTTGGGACTTTCAGCCTGTCTGCAAATCCTCAAGCAGATCGACGGCAAGATCAAGGCCGACAACCGCGAGAAGGGCGGCGCGATCTTTGAGATCCTCGTGCCGGTCTTCATCGGCAAACTCGAACCGGCAGTCCTGCCCGCCGGCGCATCCATCCTGCTCATTGACGACGAAGACCCCTGGAGCCGCTTCGTGGAAAACGTGCTCGTTGAGGCCGGTAACACGGTCGCGCTACTGCCCGATGTGCCCTCCGACGTGGTGCCGTTTGACATCATCCTGGTGGACGACCTGATCCGCGAGACGCCCAGCAACCGCATCCTCAAGCGCATCTCCAAGGCCGGAGCCGGGGAAAAGACACTGGTGACGACTTCCGACCTGCGCGTGGAGCGCACGATGGAAGTGATGCGCTTTGGCGTGCGGGATATGTTCGTCAAGCCTTACACCAAAGCCGCGTTGGCCGAAAAACTGCAATGGCATTAAGCGCATAACCAACGTTAGCGAACCTTCACAGACCAGACAAGGAATTGCTTGTCTGGTCTGTCTTTTAGGCAGCAAATGAACGTTTCTGCAAAAATACGCCCGTGGGCTTTACTCTTGCTGGCGATCCTCGTGCGGCTGATTCCGCTGGGCCGCTACGTGACGCCCGACGAGCCGATCTGGGTTTACCGCTCCGTACTCTTCCGCGACGCCGTGCTCCGGCACGACTGGGCCGCCATCCCCCAAACCGGCCATCCGGGGATCACCACGATGGCCTTGGGCGCATTGGGGATTCAAGCCCAAACTATGTGGCATACAGCGGAAAGCCAAGCCCACCTGGCCTGGATTCGCAACCTGGCGTGGCTGGCCCCCGAAAACAGCGCGGCCTTTCATCACCTGAACTACTTTCTGCCGGCGGGACGACTCGCCGTGGTGGGCGTCAGCTCGCTGGGCGTGATGCTGGCTTACCTACTGGCCCGTGCGCGGCTTGACGAACGCACCGCGCGGCTGCTGGCGGTCTTTCTGGCCCTTGATCCGTTCTACATCGGGCACAGTGCCTTGCTGCACACGGACGCGCTCCAAGCCACGTTCGGCCTGCTGGCCGCGTTGACCTTGCTCCCCAGGCGGGACGGGCGACATTCCTGGAGGCGGCTGCTGCTCGCCGGGGCGTGGCTGGCTCTGGCGGGATTGAGCAAGACGCTGGGATTGCTGCTGGCCCCGGGGCTGGCGCTCGCGCTGTTGATGGATCGCCGCAGCCCCTGGGCGGAGCGCGGAGCGCAAGTTTTGGGGCTGGCCTGCGCCACCGTCATCGGCTACGCGCTGCTCAACCCGCCCCTGTGGGGCAGTCCGCGCCACGCGCTGGAAGTGCTGACGCAAGCCGTTTCGTACCACGAAAGCATCGGACTGCGCCCGGTGTACTTCGCGGGGCACGTCACCACGACGCCCGACGCCCGATTTTACCCGGCGGTGCTGCTGTGGCGGCTCACGCCGCCGGTGCTGCTGGGGCTGAGCTTCCTCCTGATGCGCGGGGCGTCAGCCGTCAAAGGCTCGCGGGGACTGAGCAGCCGGTTCACCTGGCCGGCCCTGATCTACTTGCTGGCGATCACCTTGCCGGACAAGAAATTCGACCGCTACGCCTTGAGCGCGATCCTCCTGCTGACCGTCCCGGCGGCGCGAGCTTGGGCCGCGCAACGTTGGTGGCGGTGGTCGCTGCCGCTGTTGCTGCTGCCGTGGGCCACGGTGACGATCCTGCCGCTCTATGAGGCCGATCCGTTGCTGGGCGGCCCTTGGGTGGCGCGGCACGTCATCCCGCTGGGCTGGGGCGAGGCTTCCGGGCTGGGGGCCTCGCTGGCCGCGCGGGAGCTGCCCGATCCGCAAGCCGCCACTTTGCTCAGCGACAATGTGCCGGGCACCGCGCCATTTTTCCCCGGCCGCACGCTCCCTTGGCGCGAGGATCGCCGTCCGTGCGCCGACGCACTGCTCAACGACCGGGGAGCTACGGAAACGCTGCGTTGGGCGGGGCTGCCCTTAACCACGATCACGATCCGCACTGCACGTTGGCCGTCGGGCACGCTGATCGCGCCCGCGCACCTGCCGGGGCTGCCAGACGAGGCGGTCGCTCCGCAGAGCGATGCGTCCACGCTCCGCGCCTGGCTGGCGCAGCGGCTTTCAACGGGCGAGCCGTTCCATTGGGTGCAGGCGTCGGCCTGCGATCCGCTGACCGAAGCGCAACTCGCGGAACTGCTCGCGCCGGTGGCGGAATGTTCCCCGCCGGTGCAGCGCAACCAACTGCCCGTGGTCACTTGCACCTTGCGGGATGAGCTGCCGCCGGGTAGTATCCGCGCCCGCTTCGGCGGCGACCTTGATCTGCTGGCGGCGGCGTGGCCGCCGGAGGCGCACGCGCCCGATGCGCTGGCGATCCAGCTCCGCTGGCGGCCCCAAGCTCCGCCGGACCGGCGCACCGCTTATCTGACGCTATCCGCCGGGGGGCTGGTGTGGGCAGAGGGCGGCGGTGACTTGGTGAACAGGATCACTTGGCCCAGTGATCGCTGGCCTGCGGGGGAAATCACGGAAGGGACGACGTACATCCCCTTGCCGCTTGATCTGCCGCCCGGCACGTACACGGCGACGTTGAGCTTGTTTGACGCACACACCAAGCGGCTGGGCATCTGGCAGGCGGATGGGACGTTCCGAGGCACGAGCCTCCGCTTGGGGCCGGTGACGATCACGCCTGCGCCCTATCCGGCGGAGGCATCGTCGCTGCCGCCGCGCGAGGACGCGCTCGCCGGGCTGCGGCTGACCGGGGCCGCGTTGCCCACGGAGGCGACCGCCGGAGATCGGCTGTCCTTCCGCTTGAGCTGGGAGCGCACGGCAGGCTCGCCCCCCGACCGCATCACCTGGGGGCTGGCTTGCGAGGGGGCGCGGGACGGCGGGCGATTGCCGCTCGCGCCCGGCAATCCGGCATCGTGGCCGATGGGGTATCGCTACGAAACGAGGTACGCGCCGCGCACTTCGCCGCGCTTGCCCGGCGGGGCGTGTGCGCTCACGCTGGCGGTGGGCGATGCGCCACCGCTCACGCTGGGCACAGTCAAGCTCCGACGGCGGGAAGCCAACTTCAGCTTCCCGCATCCCCCGCAGACGCCGCTCACGGTGACCGTGGGGACGTTCGGGTGGCTGCGGGGCGGGGATTGGCCCGCCGAGGTGCAGCCGGGGGCGACCTTCAGCGTGACGCTGTTTTGGCAGGCACAAGGGGCGGCGGATGCCGATTACACGGTCTTTGTGCATCTGCTGGGGGCAGACGGCCACATCTGGGGGCAGTCGGACCGTCAGCCGGCGGAGGGACACGCGCCCACTTCCAGTTGGCTGGCCGGGCAAGTGATCGCGGACACGCATCGCCTCACGCCGCTCGCGGGAACTCCGCCGGGGACTTACACGATCACCGTGGGGCTGTACGATGCGGAAAGCGGGGGACGCATCCCGCTGCGTGCGGCGGACGGGGCTTTGCTGCCAGACGCGCGAGCGCAGATCGGCACGATCACCGTGGGGAGAGCGTATCATATTGGGGACATACAGGTAGCCGAAATCGGCTCTGGGGTTCGTAAAGTGGTTGAAAAAGGGGGCCGGGCGTGCCCATAATGGATTTGAGCCAACCTGCAAAATCAGATACAATGTACCCGATCTCCTCCAACGAGGTTGGCTCAAATGTATTGTATCACAAAATCTGTCCTTGTTCATTCGTTCCGGG
>WFQZ01000327.1 GCA_015486785.1 Thermoflexales bacterium | reverse complement strand
GCTTTGTGGGCATGGTCTCCCGTGGCTATTTACACTCCTTTTATGATGGGCCAAAACGACATATATGCGACCGCCTTCGCTGTCTTAAGTGCTTACACCGCATCAAAGGCGATCCAATTCACTTCTCAAAACCAATCCAAATCTTCCTTGTGGCCCACCAAGTGGGCAGTTTTGACCAGCATTCTCTTGGGAATAGGAAGCACCTTTAAAATCTATCCCTTATTCCTGCTTCCGCCTTTGGTATTGATTATTGAGAGGCGGTGGTGGCAGCAGTTGATTTTGCTGTGTATAGGAGGTTCTGTTCTAGGGCTGGCCTCATTACCGTTCTTAACAACCCCGGCGTATGTGAATGGTGTATTACTCAACCCTGAAGGCGCCAAAATCTTCCGGGAGATTCAGATATTTGGCATAGATGTAGCCCCGTTTCTGCTTGGGTATTTGATCCTGCTCGGGTACTTGATTACTGACGGTAACCCATCTACTCATTCGCCGCAGATGACTTGGTTTACTTGTTCGGTCGTCATGGCCCTTTTATTCCTGTGGGTGCCAACACCGTTCTACTGGTTAATCTGGATAACTCCCTTTCTGATTAGCGTTATGGACAAAGCCCCAAAGTTATCCTTAGCCTGGGTTGCGCTTCAGCTTGCTTTTGCACTTATGCTTTCAAGCCAACACCGAGAGTTGGGTGTTGCTCTGCCGATACATTTAGCCGGTATATTTAACGTCCCTAATTTGCCTACTGCTTTGGCTGTTACCCAACCTACGCTCTATCAAGTATTTGTGACGCTTTTGCCCGCCGTTAATAGTCTCCTAGTGGCTGCTTTACTGCTTGTGCTCTGGTATTCAGCAAAAGCTCTTACTCAAGAGCATAAGCCTGTCAAGCACAGCTTGAAGTTGCAATGGTGGATTGGTTTACCTACAGCCGTAATGCTGTTGAGCTTGAGCGTCAATTTGTTCTTTTCCAGAAACTTGGTTAGTCGCAATAATTGGTCTAGTTGGCAAACCCAGCCTTTAACTGCGGGGGATTACGTACTCCAGGAACTAGGTTCGGAGCGCAGAGAAATTACTGGCGTGCGATTAAGACTTGCGAATACTGCCCCATCTGCAATCCTCAAGATGTGCTTGTACCGTGACCATAGTGATATTCATCGAGAGCCGCTAACATGTGTCTCGATGAATACTGCTGAACAAGTTGAAAATCAGGTTTTGTATTTCGTTTTTGATGAACCAGCCTTTCTTGAAGCTGACAACACTCCAACAGTAAGAATCCAGGTTGAGGATACTAACGCAACGATCACGTTACCCTACACTACCTTGACAGACAAGTCGTTACAGTTTAACGAAACAAGGTTGAATGGTTCGCTAGACATATCGACTTTATCGAGATTCAGTATCGCACAGGCTTTCAATAATTTGGTAGTCGAGAATATCTTGAAAGACACCAGGCTTCTGGCGGCAATTGGCATTGTCACCACACTTGTCGTATTATTCCTGGGGATACTGGTTGGGGAAGTTTCGCTTCCAACCAGCGGCTCAAGCTGACCTGGCTATCATGCGCGAAGACGAGGCCGCAAGCGACGCAATTCCGCCGTCGCCCTGGCAAATCGCAAGCAAACTCCGCGTGCGGTGAGCCTTTCACGGCGAGGTTCTCCCCCGCCATTGAGGCCCTGGCACGCGGAGTTTCTATTTCACCGCACGCAGCTTCTCACTTGAGTGCTTCTTCACCGGCAAAGGCGCGGTAAGGTGAAAGTTCGTCCAGTGTCTCTTGATCCTCCGGCCCTAGCTCGCCGGTGACGACCCGCGCCAGCAGTTCGCCCAGGCCCGGCCCCAACATCAGCCCCTGGCCGCACATGCCGATGGCCATCAGATACCCTTCCGGCTCACGCGCCCGGCCCACCAGCGGCGAGCCGTCCGGCGTCATCGGATAAAGCCCGCGCCACGTGCGCCGCACCCGCAACCGCGCCAGGCGCGGCATCAGCCCCACCATCCGCCGCGAAACTTGCGGCAAAAAGTGCCCCGTTTCCCGCCGATCAAAGCCGGGGATGTTCGGCTCCGGCGTGATGCAGAAGACTACTTGCCCGGTGCGCAGTTGGAAGAAGTAGTAGTTCTTGGAGCCGGGGGCCGGTCGGATGTCCACCACCAGCGGCGCGAGGAACGGTTGCACCGGCTCGGTGATCCCCGCCTCGTGCGATTCCGGGACTACTGGATGCGTCAACCCCACCAGTTGCCCGATCTGCCCGGCCCACGCCCCGGCGGCATTGAGCACCACCGGCGCGGCGTAATGGCCTCGGTCGGTGGTCACGCCGCGCACCCGCCCCGCTTGCACCGTGATTCCGGTGACCGACTCGCGGAAGTGGAACTCCGCGCCGGCCCGCCGCGCCTCATCGTAGAGCGCGTGCCCCAGCAGTAACGGCGAGCAATGTCCGTCGCCCGGCGAATACGTCCCGCCCAACAGCCCCTCCGGCGTGAGATCGGGCACGATTTCCAGCAAGGCGTCCCGCTCGTACCAATGGATGTTCAGCCCGTAACGCTGCTGAGTTTCCAGCAGTCCCTTGAGCACGGCTTCTTCCTCCGCGCGATAGGCGACGAAAGTGTAGCCGCCCTGCGTCCATTCGATGTTGTGCCCGTAGGTTTCTTCCCACGTGGAGATGATCTCCAGGCTGCGCAGGCACAGGCGGATTTTGGCCGGGTCCGAGTGCGTGGCGCGGATGCCGCCAATCGCCGACTTGTTCGATCCCTGCCCCGCGCTGGCGAACTTGTCCACCACCAGCACTTGGAGACCGGCCCGCGCCATCGCCCAGGCCGCCGGTACGCCCACACTGCCCGCTCCAATGATGATCACGTCGTAGGTCTTCATTCCTGCACCTCCTCCACCCCCGCGAACACGCCAAACGGCACTTCCACAAACAACGGACGACGCACGTTCGTGGTCACCTCGTCCAACGGCACGCCTTCTTCACGGAACAGCCGCTTGATCAAGCCGGTACACGTCTTGCCGCCGCACGCGCCCATCCCGGCCCGCGTCACGGCCTTGATCTCGTTCATGTCCCGGCATCCGGCGCGGATTAACGCCCGAATCTCGCCCGCCGTCACCCGCTCGCAGCGGCAGATGATCGTGTCGTCATCCAGTCGCGTGATCGCCTCCGGCAACGGAGCACCGACCTCCTCCGGCGTCTGGACGCGCAGCCCGGCGACGCGCTTGGCGTACTCCTTCGGCGCACGCACTTTGACCATCACCGTGTGGGCCCGTTTGAGCAACCGCACGTGGGTCACTTCCACCGTGCCCAACTCCGTGCCCTCGCTATCCAGCACCACCACTTGCTCGCCCACCTGCACGCTGCCCTTGGGGAATTCGTAGGGGATCGTCACCGTGGCCCATTCCTCGCCCCGGCGATAGTCCACCAGCGTGATCGCCAGGCCCGGGCAGATGGCAACGCACTGCTCACAGCCGATGCAGGCGTGCGCGTCGGCCACGAAGACCGGCCGTTGACGGATGTCCTGCGGGTCAATGTAGATCAGTTGCTTGGGGCAGACGGTGGAGCAAGGGTTGCAGGGGATTTCTTGCGCACAGTGGAAGATGGGGAACACGCCCTCTTCCCACGGCGGGATTTGCTCTGCGGCCACGGCCCCAGGGCGCGATTTGAGAATCTCCGCCGTGCGGAACCAGGCTTCGGGGATCGGCTCGTCGCTCACGCCCAACGCCTGCGCCGCTTGCAGCCCGGCGATCTTGCCGGTGAACATCGCCGCCGATGCTTCGGCGATCTCCGCCGCGTCGCCGGCAGCGAACACGGTCATCCCAAACTCGCGGGCCTTCTGCGCGAACTCGTCCACCGGCTCCAGCCCCACGGCGATCAACAACGTATCGCAGGCGAAGGATTTTTCCGTCCCCGGCAGGATGTGGAAATGCTCGTCCACTTGCGCGATGGTGACCGATTCCACTTGCTCTTGCCCGTTGGCGCTGACGACTGTGTGCGAGGTGTAGATCGGGACGCCCAGCCGCGCCAGCTTGTCTTGGTGGACTTTGTAGCCGCCGCACGAGGGCAACGCTTCCACCAGCCCCACTACCTCAATGCCCGCTTGCAGGGCGTGATAACCGGCGATCAAGCCCACGTTGCCGCCGCCGACGATGAACAATCGCTCCGCCGCCCGCACCAAGTCGCGGTTGACCAATGTCTGGAACGCGCCCGCGCCGTACACGCCGGGGAGCGTATTCCCTTTGAAGGCCAGCGACTTTTCCCGCGCTCCGGTAGCCACCACCAGCACTTCCGGCGCGACCAGCTCGTAGCGGTCGTGTCCCTCAGCGTCGGTGCGCAGGATGCCCACCGTGTGCTCGCTGAACACGGCCAGCGCGGTGCTACTCAACCACACTTCCACCGTGGGCAGCGCGGACACTTCCTCCGCCAGC
>WFQZ01000326.1 GCA_015486785.1 Thermoflexales bacterium | reverse complement strand
TGGCGAGGTTGCGCACCAGGAAGTAGTAGCGGGCCGGTACGGCAGCGTCCAAGGTGGTGGCGTTTTGCGTGGTGGCCGGCCCCAGGAACGGGGGATAATCGCCGGTGCTGAAGCAGGCGGAGCCGCCCTCGTTTAAGGTGTTGCCGTAGCGGTCTTTGATCGCCGGTTGCACGGTGATGCAATAGCGGGTGCGCGGGAGCTTGTCCCACGAAAGGGCGTAGGTGCCGCTTTGGGCGTCGTAGTAGTGATAGAGGTTATCTACTGTGCCGCCGTCCTCGCGGGTCACCAGGATGTTTTCGTCCATCGTTTTCGGGTCCAGGTCTCCGGCGAAGTTGACGTGGACCGGGGTTTGCAGGTCTACGCCCTTCGCTCCGTCCGCCGGGTCGAAGCCCAGCAAGGCGGGGTAGGGCACGGTGGTGAATGACCAGGTGGTGGGGTTCTGCAACGGCACGCTGGTAACGGCGCGGGCGCGTTGTCCCACTTGGGCTTGGTAGCGTGTGCCCAAGGCCAGGGCTTGCGTGGGCGTGAAGACCAGTTGCGCTCCGTCGTCTTCCCAGGCGGCCACACCGGCGACGACCGTGCCGTCTGCTCCGGTCAAGCGGAACGCGCCGGTGGTGGTTTCGGGGTCCATCGGCGTGTTGAAGCGCACGCGGATGGGCGTATCCAGCGGGACGTTGGTCGCGCCATCCGCCGGGGAGGTGGAGAGCAACTGCGGCAGGGCAATGCTGAAGCTCCAACTGTAGGCCGTGGGCAAGGCCGCGCCGTCGACGCTTTTGATTCCGGCGTCCAGCCGCACGGTGTAGGTTTTCCCCGCGCCCCAGCCGGTGAGCGGGACGAAGCGATAGATGGATGTGTTGAGCCAGGTGCCTTTGCCCAGGATTTGCGGCTCGAATTTGAGCGGCAAGGGGGCGCACGTTCCTTCATCCGCCTCTTGCCCGGTGCAGTTGATGGGGACGATGGCGTGATTGAAGGCGATCAGCAAGGGCACGTCGCCGCGCAAGTCGGTCGCCTCGTTCTGCGGGTTGACTTGGGTCACTTCCAGCGGGGCGAGCGTGGAAAAGGCGAATGCCAGTTCGTGCGCGAGGGGCAGCCCTTCCTTGGACTTGGCTTTGGCATCCAGGGAAACTTGGTAGCGCGTGGCGGCGGAGAGCACTTTGGGCGTGTACACGGCGGTACGTTCGTCGGGCCAAGTCAACTCGCCTTCCACCGGAGCGCATTTTCCTTCGTGGCAGTCGGTGGGGAGGACGCGCAGCGATTGGGCTACGCTGTCCTTATCCATCGGCTGATTGAAGTGCAGGGTGATGGCGGCGTCGGGGGCGACTTCCTGCCCGTAGGCCGGGGCGTAATCCACCACGACCGGCGGGAGCGATTCAATGGCGGTGGCCGGGGACTGTGCTGCGGTTGTGGCCTCTGCCGTCGCCGTTGGGACAGAAGTAGCGGCTTGCGGAAGGGCCAGGGTGACCGGAAATTGGGAACAGCCGGTGGCAATGAGCACCAATAGGGCGATCCATTTCCAAGACCAGAGAGCAAATTTGCGTTTTATCATATCGTGACTCCTTTGACACAGATTAAAACAAGGCTCACTGCCTTGCCGACTTTTCAGACGTAGGGCGCGGGGGATTAGTTCCCCAGCTCAACCGGCAGGGTGAAGGTGAAGCGGCTGCCCTGACCTTCCCCGCTTTCGGCCCAGATGCGCCCGCCGTGCTGGCGGACGATCTGCTTGGCGATGGCTAATCCCAACCCCAGCCCTTGATGGTGGCGGGTCAAGTGACTTTCCACTTGGTAGAAGGCGTCAAAGATGCGGTTGAGGTGCTCTTTGGGGATGCCGATGCCGGAATCGGTGACCGACACGGCGATGGCCCCGGTCAGGTGGCGGATGGTTACCTCAATGCGCCCTTGATCGGGGGTGAAGGCTACGGCGTTATCCAACAAGTTGTTCATTACCAGGGTGATTTGGGCGTAATCGGCCTGCACGTAGATGGGGGTGGCGGGGGATTGAAAGTGCAAGGTGAGTGATTTGGATGCGGCCAGCGGCTGCCAATCGGCGCATACCTCGGTGATTAGCTTTTGGATCGCAAAGCGGGTTTTGCGCATCTCGGCGGTGCCGGTTTTGAGGTACTGAAGGTTGGTCATCTGGTCAATGACCATTTGCAAGCGGTGGGCACTGTGCAAAACACGGTCGAGCGTTTCGCTGGTCTCATCGTTAGCGCGGTCGCGCAGGAACTCGGCGTATCCCAGGACGATCATCAAGGGGGTGCGCAGTTCGTGGGAGGCGATGCTGATGAAGTTGGACTTCAATTGATCCAGG
The DNA here is from genome assembly GCA_015486785.1 of Thermoflexales bacterium. Classification (GTDB taxonomy): domain Bacteria; phylum Chloroflexota; class Anaerolineae; order B4-G1; family SLSP01; genus S014-19. Next base: position 5,053 of record WFQZ01000326.1, on the reverse strand, counting down.
TCGGCCAAAGTGCGGTTGGCTTCGCGCAGTTGCGCCACCAACCGCGCGTTCTCGATGGCTACGGCGGCTTGAGAGGCCAAGGTCATTATCAAGCGCACATCATCCGCATTGAACGCGCTGCCGTCCTTTTTGTTCAGCACTTCCAGCACGCCGATGCACCGTTGCCGCACGTGCAGCGGCACGCCCAGCAGCTCGCGGGTCTGAAATTGCACTTGATGGTCAACTCCGTCGAAGTGCCGTTGGTCTTTCTCGGTGTTGGTGGAGATCAACGGCTTGCCGGTCTTGTAGACCGTTCCCGCCAGGCTGCCTTCAATGGGGACTTTGATCTGGCGCAGCTTGGTCTGGTCAACTTCGCCGGTGGAGGCTGCGAAGAACAGCTCTTCGGTGCGCTCGTCCACCAGCATGATTGAGGATGCTTCCGTGTTCGCCAGCTCTGCTGCGGTTTGGATGATGAGGGAGAGCAGATGGTTCAGATCAAGCGTGGAGCTGAGCATCTGGCTGATGGCTACAATCCGCTCCAACTGGGCAATGCGTTGCGCGGCGGTCTGCTGATTATACGTTGCTTCGGACATACGGCCTCCATTCAGGGCATTTCCAGGCTTTGGGGGGGTGAGCTAAGTATAATCAAGGGTCGGCGATTCGTCAATGCTCGCGGGTTTCCTCGAGTCCCAGAGCGGAGACGGCTTGGGCGGCGGCGGCGCGTTCGGCGGATCGTTTGCTGGAGCCTTGTCCTTCGCCCCACACCTTGTCGTTGAGCAGAACCTGCGCGGTGAACACCTTGGCGTGATCGGGGCCGTGCTCGCCCACGATGCGGTATTGCGGGGTGATGCCCTTGTGGGCTTGCGCCCACTCTTGCAGGCGGGTTTTCGCGTCCACGTATGAGGCGCGGTTGATGATCTCCTCCGCTTCGGCGGCGAACCAAGCCTCTAAGTGTTGCCAGACCGTTTTCAGGTCGGAATCCAGGTACAAAGCTCCTACCGTGGCCTCAAAAGCGTCGCACAAATTGGCGTCCCGCCGTGCGCCGCCGCTGGCCTGTTCGCCCTTTCCCAGACGCAGTGCTTCCCCCAGGCCCAGCGAGCGGGCGAACTTTGCGAGTGTCTCGGTGCAGACGAGCTTGGCCCGCAGCTGCGTTAGGTAGCCTTCCTGGCTTTCCGGGTGACGGCGGTACAGCCACGCGGCAACCAGGAAATCCAGCACCGCGTCCCCCAGGAACTCCAACCGCTGGTTGTGGGGGGCTTCGGGATGCTCGTGGCTGTAGGAGGGATGGGTCAAGGCCATTTGCAGCAATGAGATGCGCCGGAATTGATACGAGAGCCGTTGTTGGATGCGCTTTAGTGCCGATGTTTCCATTACCTCGCTCCTGTTAGCTTGTGATGATGGTTAGTATACCAGTGACTAAGTGCGACGCACTTTGGAAGTGCGCTGCACCTCCGCGTCGCACCCGTATGATATAATTTTCCTTTGGTGTTTGAGCACCATCATCCCCAGTTAATCCGAGGAATTGCCGCGTGTGTTTTCGCGCGTCTGCGCTGCTGCTTCCCCGGAGTGATTAAGTCAAGGAGTTATTATGAGTTTTGAGGATCGTTTTTCATCTAATGCGCTGGCGGTACTGCGCCGCCGTTACGTCCGCAAGGGGCCGGATGGCGAACCGGCGGAGAGTGTCGAAGGTGTGTTCCGCCGCGTCGCTCGGCACGTCGCCGCTGTGGAAGGTCAGATGGCCGAGAAGTTGGCTCAGGAGTTCTTTGAGATGATCGGCAATCTGCGCTTCATCCCCAACTCGCCGACTTTTACCGGCGCGGGGACGCCGTTGGGACAGTTGGCCGCCTGTTTCGTGGTGCCTATTGAAGATGATATGGGCCGCATCCCCGGCGGTATCTTCCAGAGCTTGCGTGATGCGGCCTTGATCCAGCAGACGGGCGGCGGAAACGGCTTCTCCTTCTCGCGGCTGCGCCCCAAAAACGCGCTGGTGACGAGCAGTATGGGACAGGCTACCGGCCCGCTGGGATTCCTGCGCGTGTACGATGTGGCTTTCGGAGAGATCGCGCAGGGGGGATGTTTGCTGCCGGAAACTTTGGTTTTCACCACGCGCGGCTTGTTGCGCTTGGATGAAATCGTCTCGCCGCAGCGCGAGGGCTGGCAAGAGCACCAATTGAGCGTGCCCACGGACGATGGGGCGCGTCGTTCGCCGCGCGGCTTTAACAACGGGGTGTCGCCTGTGCTGCGGGTGCGCACGCGGGAAGGGCTGAGCCTCGCGGGGACGCCCAATCACAAAGTCAAGGTGCTAACTCCGCAAGGCCCGGCGTGGCGTGAGCTGCGCGACTTGCGGGCCGGCGAGCGGCTCCTGGTGCGCCTGGGGGAGCATCGCGGCGAGAGCCAGACGCTGCGTCAGCCCGCAGAGCAGCACGGCGACCCAGCCGGTCTGCATCTGCCGGCCTCGTTGGATGAGGAGCTGGCGTTCTTTGTGGGATACCTCGGCGGTGCGGGCGTGATGTCCGATAGGCCGCGCATTAGTGTTTCGGTGCCCGGCATCTCTTATCTGATGGAGGAGATGCCGCGTCTGCTGGAGCGTCTTTTCGGCGTGAAAGCACGCGAGCAACAAAATCCCGCCGAGGATGCGGCGACTTTGGTGCTTGAGCCGCGGGCCATCGAGGCGTTTTTGCGGCTCAACGGCCTGGATCAGATGTGCCGCCGCGAGGCGCGGGTGCCCCGGCTGATCCGCCTTTCGCCGCCGCAGATCGTGGGGGCTTTCCTGCGCGGGCTATTTGAGGCCGCCGGATCGTTGGCGGATGGCTATCCACAGGTCAACCTCGTCTCGCCGCAACTGGCCACCGAGGTGGCGACGTTGCTCATCGGCCTGGGCGCACCGGCGGAAATTCGGCGCGTTCCCGCCGGCGCGGGGCGTGGGGATAGTGTTTACCAAGTGCGCGTTGCCTCGCCCGTCGGTTTGAAGGCGTGGCGGCGTTACGTCGGGGCCGATCCGCGCTCTCGCCTGGCCTCGGCTCACACCGGGGAAGTCGCTGCGCCCCGTGAACTTTACCCCGCGCCGGATACCTGGTTTGTTCACGTGGCCGAGGTCGTCCCGGAGGGCGAACAGCTCACCTTGGATTTGGAGGTGGCGGACAATCACACCTACTTGGCCCACGGCATCGTGACGCACAACAGCCGCCGGGGGGCCAACATGGCGGTGCTGCGGGTGGATCATCCCGACATTGAATCTTTCGTCACCTGCAAGACGGATGAGGGAGCTATCACGAACTTCAACATCTCCGTGGGCGTGCTGGATGCGTTTATGGAGGCGGTGGAGGCGGATCGCCCCTGGCCGCTGCGCTTCCCTGATGTGCGCCATCCCGCCTACCGCGAGTTCCACGGCCCGTTGGAGGCGGCGGAGCGAGCGGGCATCCCCATCAAGGTCTACCGCGAAGTCCGCGCCCGCAAGCTCTTTGAGCAGATCGTGAAGCAGGCGTGGCGCAACGGCGAGCCGGGGATGTTGTTCCTTGATGCCGCCAACCGCGATAACCCGCTGCCCAACTTGGGGAGTTACGAGAGCACGAACCCGTGCGGCGAGCAGTTTTTGCTGCCCTACGAGAGTTGCTGCCTGGGGAGCGTGAACTTGGCCCGCCATTTGGTGGTGCGCGAAGGCGTCCCCGCGCTGGATTGGGAGGGGCTGGCGGCGACGGTGGCTTTGGCGACGCGCTTCCTGGATGACGTGGTGGACGCCAACGGTTATGTGCCGGCGGTGCCGCAGTTGCGCGAGGCGGCGCAGCGTTCCCGGCGCATCGGGCTGGGGATTATGGGGCTGGCCGATGTGCTGTACCATTTGGGGCTGCGTTACGGAAGCCGTGAGGGGCAGGAGTTGGCGGCTCAGGTGATGGAGTTTGTCCGCTTCCACGCGATGAAGGCCAGCATCGCCCTGGCGCAGGAGCGCGGGCCGTTCCCGGCGATTGCGGGCAGTGTCTACGATCCGGCCAACGTGACTTGGACGCCGCCGCAATGGCCCGCCTGGCTGGATCGGCGGCACGATTGGGGACGCCCGGCGTTGGACTGGGCGGAGATCGTGGACGGCATCCGTCAACACGGCATCCGCAACGCGGCGCAATTGACCATCGCCCCGACCGGCACCATCGCCACGGTGGCCGGGGTGGAGGGATACGGCTGCGAGCCGGTCTTCGCGCTGGCTTACACGCGCTACGTGCAGGAAAGCGAGGGGCAAACAGAGCTGCGCTACGTCAGCCCGGCCTTCCGCCAGGCCCTGGAGCGGGCGATCCCCGATGAATCGCGCCGCGAGGCGGTGTTGGCTCAGGTGCAGCAGAGCGGCAGTTGCCAGGCCGTGGCCGATGTTCCGGCGGAACTGCGGCACGTGTTCGTGGTGGCCGGTGACATCACGCCGGAGGAGCACGTGCGCATGCAGGCGGCCTTGCAGACTTTCGTGGACGCTTCGATTTCCAAGACGGTCAATCTGCCCCACGAGGCGACGGAGCAGGACGTGGCGGATGTGTTCACCTTGGCGTGGAAGCTGGGATGCAAAGGGGTGACCGTGTACCGCAGCGGTTCGCGCGAGGTGGAGGTGCTGGAAACGGCGCAGACCAAGGCCACCAAGCAGGGCGAGCCGCTCTCGCCCACGATCCGCCCCCGGCCTCAGAGCTTGCACGGGGTGACGTATCAATCGCGCACACCGGTGGGCACGGCCTTCATCACCATCAACATCAACGGGGGCGGGCAGCCGTTTGAGGTGTTCGTCAACGTGGGCAAGGCGGGCAGCGACATCGCGGCGATGGCCGAGGGCATCGGGCGGCTGATCTCGCTGTCGCTGCGCATCCCTTCGCCGATGCCGCCCCGCGAGCGGCTGCGCGAGGTGGCGGCGCAATTGCGCGGCATCGGTGGGCGCAGATCGTGGGGCTACGGGCCGGATCGGGTGCTCAGTCTGCCGGACGGGATCGCGCGGGTGCTGGCGGAAAGTCTGGCCGACGAGCCGACCGCGCCGCAGGTCAAGACCGAGGGGCTGTTCCTTTCCCTGGAGACGACCGCCGCGCCGCCTGCCCCGACACCGGCTCCG
>WFQZ01000325.1 GCA_015486785.1 Thermoflexales bacterium | reverse complement strand
CCCCCCTTGCGGATCACTGACGTAGATGTCGCGGCCATCATAGCCAACTTGCCCCGCAGGGCAAGAAAATGCGGTCGTGCCGCGAGGGGGGAAGGTGACAAAAAAGTCCTCCGGCGGGTTAGCTGTAGTGCTGAACCGCACAAGCCCACCGGAGGACTGAGCAACACTTCTATATCTGGGTGCTGCTACCTTCTACGCAAACTCAAACACCGGCACCTCTATCATACGATTCGGTGCTCTCTCTCCCCACACTAACCGTTGTAGATGCTCCACCGTCTCCGGTGAGAAAAACCGCTCGCCTGTCTCAACGCACACTCGCGCCGGCACCTTCTCCACGATGACAATTTTCCCGTCCAACTCCAAGGTATACGTGACTTCCTGTTCAACCATGGTCTCTTGCCACTCGTTACCCATCTTTACTTCTCCTTGTCCGAAAATCAACCCATAACCTGGGGGCCGGTTCATACATAGTGACGATCTTTACCAATGGGCGCGAAGGATAACTGCATTGAATATGCAAGGGCCGGCCCAAGCGCGTAAAGCCAAGTATCAGACAACTCGGCCCATATTTATCGTCAGGATAGTCCTCAATAACCTCCCCTGTCGATATTGCTTCACGAAGTTCCTTTACGCTGATCCGTCGGATGATGCTTTGATCGACCGCGTGCTTGGAGAACTCGAAGCGATTGTTTTGTATTTTGGCGCGGATTTGCTCTATCATCACATTAACTGTACCACAAGATCACTTGCCCTGCAATTGAGGATACAATTAGCCGCATCTAACGTGGTCGTAAGCCGCCCGCCGATGTTTGCAATTGCACTACGGTTCGAGTAGCCTGAATTTGTAATTTTCGTACCGACTCCGCTCTATTTGCACCGTGGCATCGTAGATATGCCACAGATACATCATATCGTCATGATAGCTCATAAAGCTCCCGCGCACTGGATAGCACTGCTTCGCGAATGTAAGGACTGACGGCTTGCTCTGTAACGAGGTCCACCTTGCGACCGAACAGCGCGCTCAATTCCCGCTCCAGACGTACCAAAGTAAGTAGACTTACCGGATGAACAAATTGAACCAGGATGTCAATGTCACTGTCTTCGCGCTCTTCACCGCGAGCCACTGAGCCAAACACTTTGAGAGAAGCCACCAGGTATTTTCTGCACAGTTTCAACAACCGTTCATCTCTCACGAGCATTTCATCTATCATGCGGCTACTGCCCCCCAAAAAAGACCGTGTGTATTGGATTTTTTCCCCCACAGAGCATTTGCTTGCCAACTACACCCGCTAACGTGGGCGTAAGCGGCCGGTGACTTCGCAATTGCGCTTAGGTTTCGTCCGGCTAAAAATAATCCATCCTGTAGAGCACTGTTTCTACCTTCCGCGTAGCTCTTTCTACTCGTTTGAACGCTTTCCACAACTGCTCTGTATTCTCCGGGTCCTCTGCCGCTATCCTGGCGAATTCAATACTGGCCCTCACCACACTGAAGGCTGGGCTATGGATGGCAGGGTCCCCTCTACTAGAACGCAATTTCTTCGCTTCCTGTGCCATCTCGTCCAACATTGGAATCCAGTTCTTCTTCTTTTTCTTTGTTCTCCCCTTCTGTTGCTCGGCGACATCAAAGCTGACGATTATCTTGCCTAGTTGTTTCGCTGCCATGTACGTTTCTTTGAGATCGTACTTGATGCCTGCGCCAAAGGACATCTCGTAGCCCTCTAATACGCCATCGTAGATTATTTTCCCTTTGAACGGCAGCAAAACTGCCCGACAGTAAAACGGCACATAGGGCACAATATCTCCTATCTCGTCGTGCAATCCCACCACTCCATAGACTTTGTGCCCGCCTATGAAAATCGCATACTTCTTCAACGCTCGCTCGATGATGTAATCTCCGCTTTGAAACTTTTTCCAGCTCCTGACAATCTCAAGTTCATCTTCCCCACGCCCATCCGGATTTTCTTTTACATATTCGTCAATGATTTCAGGGTGCTCATATAGGGCGTTTCTCACCCTCAACTTCTCGTCCGATAGCAATGCTCCATATTCCGCTATCGTCGTTATGCCCGGAACAATATCCAGCCTTTGATTCGCAAAATGCTGGAGTGACCACATCAACTTGTAGAACAGTTCAACTTCTTGTGTCGTGAGTTTCATCTTACAATCCAAATGCTATCCTTCAGCTACAAAACAAACATAACTTACATTCACGTCCCTCTTCATTCTAGAGACTTCTCAAGAAAGGACAAACCCATGGACAAAGCCCCCGGCGCGGGCGGCGCGATTGCGCCCGCGTTTCCCCGGAATATGACCCTCCCGGGGAAACGCCGAGGCTTTACAAGGTGACGTTGCGCCCGTCTTTGATCACGTAGCGCGGGGCTTCGTGATTCCAGATCGCTTCCCACACGCTGCCGGCGTTGAGGATCACCAGGTCAGCGCGGTTTCCTTCGGCTAGTCCGTAGTCCTGGATGCCCAGGGCACGCGCGGCGTTGGTGGTGATGAGGTCGTAGAGGATTTCCAGGTCGTGGCGACCGGTCATCCACATCAAATGCGCCGCCAGGAAGGCGACTTCGAGCATGTTGTTGCGTCCAAAGGGGTAGTAGGCGTCGGCGATGTCGTCCTGTCCCAGGGCGACGGCGACGCCGGCGGTGTAGAGGTCCTTCACGCGGGCGTAGAGCGGCCCGGTCTGCGGATCGCTGACGATGCCGATGCGGGCTTGTTTGAGCAGAGCTTCCACCTTGCGGTAGTATGGCTCCGGGTAGAGGGCCATCGCGCGGGCGTGTTGCGCCGTGACGCGCCCTTCCCAGCCTTCCTGGATCGTTTTGACCGCCAGCATCTCCAGCGTGCGCAGCCCCGGATCGCCGGCGTCATCAATGAGCATGGAAACGTCCTTGTCGTACTTCTTCGCCAGCGCAAACATACGGTTGATGTGCTCTTGCGCGTCGGCGTCTGTGTACTCGATCCACGGGATGCCGCCGACCACGTCCGCCCCCAGTTTGAGTGCTTCTTCTACGTAGGTCTCTGCGCCCGGATCGCGCACCACGCCGTCTTGCGGGAAGGCCACCACTTGGATTTCCACCTTGCCCTGGAATTCCTCCCGCGCCTTGAGCAGGGCCTTGACTCCTTCCAGCCGGGCCTTGGTGTCCGTATCGGCGAAGGCGCGGATGTGCGTGTTGCCGTACTTGAGCGCGAGCGTGGCCGCGCGGCGCACGTTTTCGATGATCCACGTTTCGTCGTACTTTTCTTTGACCCGCGCGGCTAATTCAATGGCGGTCATTGCCCCGCCCATGCCGCCATCCACATAAGCACTCAAGGCCTCGTCGTCCATCATCGCCAGCGTGTACACTTTGCACAAGTGCAAGTGCCCGTTGACGAAGGACTCGGTCACCAGGTTGCCCCCGGCGTCGAGTGTTTGCGTGGCCGGGCCGCTCAGCCCGCTGCCGATCTGGGCGATCCGCCCGCCGCTGATGCCGATGTCCACCGGCGTATCGTGGCGGCGCGTTTTGGCGTTCTTGATGAGCATATCAAAAGTCATAACAGCCTCCTTTTTTGGGTTAGAAGATAGGATATTGTACCCGATGCGGAACTCAAGCCAGGTCTTTCGCCCGCACCGTGTGAACTTTGAGCATGTTGGTCACGCCATGCACCTCAAAGGGAATGCCGGCGGTCAAGATGACGTTGTCGCCCACTTGCGCATATCCCCGCCGTGCGGCGGCGCGAACCATCGTTTGGATCATCTGGTCGGTGTTGACGAACGATTCCACGACTGCCGGAATCACGCCCCAGATCAGTTGCATCCGCCGGGCGGTCTCCGCAAAAGGCGTGATCCCCAGCAGCGGGACTTGCGGGCGATGGCGGGAAACGGCCCGCGCCGTGCGCCCTGATTCGGTGGAGGTGAGGATCGCGGTGGCCCGCGCCGATTGCGCGATGACCACCGTTGCTTCGCTGATCGCGTCCGAGATTAACGCGGCGTTGTCCGTGTCCTCGTCTGTGTCGCTCATAGAAAGGAGCTGGTTGTAGGGGAAAGCGGTGGAATGTTCCACCGTCTCGGCGATCTTCGCCATCATGCGCACCGCTTCCACCGGATATTTGCCGGTGGCTGTTTCGCCGGAAAGCATCACCGCATCGCTGCCGTCGAGGATCGCGTTGGCGACGTCGGAGGCCTCGGCGCGAGTGGGACGCGGCAGTTCAATCATCGATTGTAGCATCTGGGTCGCCGTGATCACCGGCTTGCCCAGGCGGTTGCATAGGCGGATGATGCGTTTTTGTGCCAGCGGGACTTGCTCCGGCGCGGTTTCCACACCCAGGTCGCCACGGGCCACCATCACCGCGTCCGCCGCGTGGACGATGGCGTCTAAGTCCTCCAACGCCTCCGGCTTCTCGATCTTGGCGACGATGGCCGGGATGCGGTGCGGGTTCTCGCCCGCCCGCCGTGGGGAGGTGACGCCCGCCTGTTGCTGCAAGTAAGTGCGCAGCATTTCAATGTCCGTTGCCCGCCGCACGAAGGACAACGCCAGATAATCCAGCCCCAACGCCAGCGCGGTGCGGGCGTCTTCGTAATCTTTGGCGGTCATCGCCGGAATTTGCAGCTTGGCGCCGGGCAGATTGACGCCCTTGTGCGAGGTGAGCAAGCCGCCCACGCGCACCACACACTCCAGCCGCCCCGGCGATTCGGCGACCGCCTCCAGTTCCAGCGTACCGTCATCCAGCAAGATGCGGTCGCCGATGTGGACATCCGGGATGATCTCCGGATGAGGGAAGGGGATTTCGCGGCTTGGGTCGCGGATCTCCTCCGCCGTCAAGGTGACGCGCTGCCCTTCGCGCAAGGTGAATCCCGGATCGGGCAGCGTGCCCACGCGGATTTTGGGGCCTTGCAAGTCGCCCATCAAGGCCAGCGTGACGCCCAATTCCTGCGTGATGCGGCGTAATTTGTCCACCGTCTCGCGTTTGTGAGCCGCGCTGCCGTGCGAGAAGTTCAACCGCGCCACGGTCATGCCGGCCCGTAACATCTCCTTGATCACTTCTGGAGATTCGGTGGACGGCCCTAAAGTGCATACGATTTTCGTCAAAGGCATAGAAATCCTCCGTAAAAAAAGACACCACTTGTTTGGTGGTGTCTGGGGAAATGTTAGGGGGTTGTCTGCTGGAGCGACCGCTCGCGGTCCACTTCCAGTTTTTGCAGGCCGTTTTCCACCACCTTCAAGCTGCGGGTGAGTTCCGCTTGCAGTTGGCTGAGCGTGTCAAAGACGTACTCATCGGCATCGGCCCGCAACCCGTCGGCCTCGTGTTCTGCGCGGCGCAAGATGTCCTGGGCCTTCTGCCGCGCCTCTTTGACCAACACGTGCTCGGCCACGAGCTTTTGAGCTTCGACACGCGCTTGAGCGCGGATTTCCTCCGCGTCCTGCTGCGCCTGCGCCAGGACTGCGTCTCGCTGCTGGATGATCCGCTGCGCCTCCTGAATTTCCTCCGGGACGGCTTGCTTGAGCTGCGTCAGTCGTGAGCGCAACTCGCCGTCGTTGATCATCCGATTCCCCAGGAATTTGGGACATTCTTCAAAGGCGTAGTGCTCCAACCGCTCCAGCAGGAATACTATGTCCATGTTTTCACCTCGTGGCTAACTCAACTCACCTTTTGCTTTCCAGAAACCGGCTACTTGCGCTCGCAACTCTTGATGTTCCGGATGTTCCAATTCCGGATCGCCCTGGAGCAGCGCGTCGGCCACGGTGCGAGCTTCGTGGAGTAAGCGCGTGTCGGCCAGCATTGCCATCTTCAACTCCGGGAATCCACTCTGGCGCGTGCCCAAGAACTCGCCGGGGCCGCGCAATTCCAAGTCTTTCTGGGCCAATTCAAACCCGTCGTTGGTTGCCTCGACGGCCCGCAATCGCTCCAAAGCCTCGTCCGAGGCGTGATCCGAGAGCAGCAGGCAGTAGGACTTGTGCTTGCCGCGTCCCACTCGTCCCCGAAACTGGTGCAGTTGCGCCAGCCCGAAC
>WFQZ01000324.1 GCA_015486785.1 Thermoflexales bacterium | reverse complement strand
CCCAGAATGTTGCTGAAGTATGGTGTGCGGGCATATTAGAATTTGAGAGCGCACTAACCCCGACTGTATCTGATCTCGTTGCGCTCGGTAGGTACGCGGCGATATTTTCACACGAAGACAATCCGGATACTATGATATTGCCGAAACGATGACAGGAGGCCCATAGGATTATGTCTAAAAAGAAAAAATTCTCATTTACTTGGCATCCAATTATTCTATCTTTATTGATAGAAATACTTTTATACTTTGCTTCTCGTGGTTGGGGCATTGATAATCTTGATGCGTTTAAAAAGTATTTCTGGATAGTTATCGTTATTCTCCTTCCTGAAGCAATAATGCGCACGGCAAATGGCCATGTCTTAAAGAACGGCTCAGAAGTACTTTATGTAATTCTAGAACGCAGGGACATAGCATTGGACAATCTAGTAAATGACTTGTCAAACAATATCGAGATTACAAACGACGATAGAAACAAAATGCTGAGGTTAGCAGAGAATTCTTTGAGTATGCTTGGGATTATGATAGCCGTCGTTTTTTCTTTAGTAATGCTTCCCGTATCTATTGATGTAATAGACAGCCTTTCAAAAGATGTGCCTCTCTCTGAATTGGGCATTTTTGTAGCGTCAGGCTTTTTTACGTTCATTTTACTCATTCTTAATTTAGCCCTATGCTATTCTCTGCTTGTTCCAGATGTTAATGATCTTGTGTTAGTAAAAGCCACAAAAAAATACTATTTATTACAAATATATGCCCTCAGTTTGCTAGGAATTACCCTCATATATGGTATCTCTATGTTTGCAGATATATCACCTTTTGTCAGTAGTGCCCTATTAGTTAGTGTCTTCTTCATATTACTTTGGCTGTATTATTCTGTTTTTGCATATCGTGTACCTGTTGAAAAAGATATTAACGGTGAGAGTTAATGGTGGAACCGACGGCAAGCCATCTAACCCCAGCTGTATCTGACCTCGCTGCGCTCGGTAGGTACGCGGCGCGATTTGTCCGCAATGATGCTGGTTGACAGTGGTTCTGAGCTTGCACCGCTCGGCGGCTTACACGCAGGAGGCCAAAAGACGCTCCCATTTAGCAAATGTCCGGTATGTGGTGGCGAGGTAGTCGAGAAAGAGGTTGAGAAGTTACTACGCGGCGGAGTGCATGTAGCGGTAGTCACCGTTCGTGCGGAAGTTTGCCTCCGCTGCGGTGAACGTTTGTACTCACAAGAAACGATCCGGTACTTTGAGCAAATCCGTGCCAAGTTGGCCCGTCAAGAGTTAGAAGATTTCAAGCCACTGGGACGGTCATTTCGAGTTGTCCCGGCACCGGCGGGATAGGGCAAGCGATCTTGAGTAAGCGGGCATGCTACGCTCGCTCCGCCCGCGCCTGGGACACCCGTTGATCGGAATATGTCCCGCACGCAGCCTCCGCCCATCTTGACAGAATGTTCCTTTCTGATACAATCTTGCCCGTTCGCCCCCATCGTCTAGTCTGGTCTAGGACACAGGCCTTTCAAGCCTGGTACATGGGTTCGAATCCCGTTGGGGGCAAACAAAGAGCGCGGTCACTTGACCGCGCTCTTTTCGTTAGGGCTGCTCAGCGCAGCACCGGACGGAATTTGTAGCCGTAGGTGATGGTGCTTTCGTCGTTTTGCGTGTAGAGGCGGCGGGTGACCATTTCCACCGGCATGCCGATCTTCACGTCCTGCGGGGCTACGTCGGTGAGCTGCGCCGTGACCACCGGGCCTTCTTCCAGCTTGACCAGGGCGACTGTGTAGGGCACGTACCGCTCAAAGCCTTGCGGCGGACTCTGCACGGTGCTAAAGGTGTAAACTTCGCCCTTGCCGCTGAAGGTCTGCGGCTTGCGGGCCGGTTGATGACAATGTGGGCAGATGTCGCGCGGCGGGAAGATTTTCGCGCCGCAGTGTTCACAGACCTCCCCTTCCAGACGGTATCGCTGACCGCGTAAACGCCAATCGTGTGCTACTTTCGCTTCCATTTGTTGTTCCTCCTCTAATCTCTCAGGCTAATGATTCTAAAATATGGGTGATGATCGTCGCGCCGCTCCCGCCGATGTTCTGGGTCATGCCCAGGCGGGCGCGGGCGAGTTGATTCTCTCCGGCCAGACCGCGTAGCTGCAAGGCCGCTTCGACGATCTGATAGACGCCGGTCGCGCCGACGGGATGCCCGCGTGCTTTGAGGCCGCCCATCGTGCTGATGGGCAGCCGGCCTTCACGGGTGATCTCGCCGTCCAGGGCCATCTGCACGCCTTTGCCGCGCTCCGCGAATCCGGCGGCTTCCAGGCTCAAGGCCGCCATAATTGCGAAGGCGTCGTGCAGTTCAAAGAAATCCACATCCGCCGGCGTGATTCCGGCCATCTTGTACGCCCGCTGCGCCGAAAGCACGGCGGCCTCCAGCACCAAGGGATCGGGGCGGTCGTGGATGGCCAGCGGAGCTGTGGCGATGGCCGATCCTTTGATCAGCACCGGCGCCGGGCTGAGGGTGCGAGCATATTCCGCCGGCGCGAGGATCACCGCCGCCGCCCCATCGCACACCGGCGAGGCGTCCAGCAGCCCTACCGGCGAGCTGATGATGGGGGAACGTTCGTAGGCCTCCGGCGTGACCGGGAAGCGAAACATCGCGTTGGGGTTGTTCATCCCGTTGGTGTGAGCGTTGACCGCGAAATTGGCAAAGTCGCGGTGCTGCCAACCGTATTCGTACATATAGCGGCGCATCAACAGCGCGTTGAGCGCGACGAATGACACGCCCTGGCTTACCTCGTACTCGGCATCGGCGGCCATCGCCAACGCGGCGGTAGTTTCACGCCCGGAGGTGTCGGTCATTTTCTCCACGCCCATCGCCAACACAATGTCGGCCATCCCGCTGGCAACGGCCATCGTGCCCACGCGCACGGCGGCGGAGCCGGAGGCGCACGCTGCTTCGATCTTCAACGCCTCAACGCCGCTCAGTCCCAAAAAATCGGCCACCAACGCGCCCAAATGCTCCTGCCCGGTGATTTCACCGGAAAGCATGTTGCCCACGTAGATAGCGTCCACCTTGTCCACGTTGGCATCGCGCAGCGCGTTGCGGGCAGCTTCAAAGGCCAGATGGCGGAGGCTGGTGGTCCAGTGCTCTCCGACCGGAGTTTGTCCAATTCCAATGATGGCTACTTCGCGCATAGTTCCTCCTTTTGCTCCTACATCTGCAACTTGCCGCGATAGCGGGTGTAGAGGGCGTAATCAATCTCCTGGCGGCGGCGGATGTAGTCGGCGACGGCGGGAGCTTTATCCCGTCGCTCCGTGATCGCTTCCGTCACGTGCCACACAAAAGCATCCGAGCCGGCCCCGGAGCCGAAGCTGACCACCAGGATTCTATCTCCCGGCTGCGCAATATCCAGCACGGCGGAAAAGCCGGTGATCGCGGCAGCGGCGTAGGTGTTGCCGATCTCGCCGCTCAACAGGCCCGGCGTCAGTTGCTCCACCGTGAAGCCCAATCGCTTGGCGGCGCGGCGCGGGAATTTGACGTTGGGCTGATGGAAGACAACGTAGGTGAATTCCTGCGGCTGCATAGCGAGCTGCTCCATCATCGCGCCGGCGGCGGAGAGGATGTGATGAAAGTAGGCCGGTTCGCCGGTGAACCGCCCGCCGTGACTGGGATAGACTTGATGAGCGCGTCGCCAGAAGTCCGGCGTATCGGTGACGTAGGAGAGCGAGGCTTGGCACACGGCCAAGGCTTCCTCCGCCGGGCCGACGATGAAGGCCGTGCCGCCGCTGGCGGCTGTGTACTCCAACGCATCGCCGGGGCGGCCTTGGGCGGTGTCCGCGCCGATTGCCAGCGCGTACTCGCCCATGCCGGAGCCGACAAGCCCCATCGCCGCTTGCAGCGCTTCGGTGCCCGCCTTGCACGCAAATTCCATATCGGCAGCCAGCAGATAAGGCGTGGCCCCCAGAGCCTCGGCCACGATGGTGGACGACGGCTTGACGGCGTAGGGCGGGGATTCGCTCCCCACCCACACGGCCCGCAGTTGCTCCGGCGCGATCTCCGCGCGAGCCAGCGCGTTGCGGGCCGCTTCAATGGCGATGGTGACGGAATCTTCGTCCAGTCCGGCCACGGCCTTTTCCTTGACCGGGCCTTTGCCCCCACCCTTCCACACACGGGCGATTTCGGCATTAGGCAGCCGATACATCGGGATGTACGAACCGTAACCGATGATGCCCACGGGACGTTGGGAGTGCATAAGTTTGACTTGTTCGTCCATAGATTTCTCCTTGCGAATGATTCAAGCTCCGCGCATCTGACGGAGCAAAGCCGTGGCGCGGTCGCTGCGGATGGTGCCTTCGCCGATCATCGCGGCGGCCACGGCGGTGATTTCGTCGCCGGTGGCCCCGGCGGCGATGGCGACTTGGCGGGCGTGCAATTCCATGTGCCCCCGCTGGATGCCCTCGGTGGCCAAGGCCCGCACGGCGGCCAGGTTCTGCGCCAGCCCCACGCTGACCACGATTTCGGCCAGCTCCTGCGCGGTGCGCACGCCCAGGATTTTGAGCGCAGTGCGCACCGTCGGGTGGACTCTGGTCGCCCCGCCGACGATGCCCAAAGCCAACGGCATCTCCAAGGCCCCGGTCAAGTTGCCGCGCCCGTCACGCTGCCAACGGCTCAAGCTGGTGTAACGTCCGCCGTGCGCGGCGTAGGCGTGCGCGCCCGCCTCGATGGCCCGCCAGTCGTTGCCGGTCGCCAGCACGACGGCGTCCACGCCGTTCATAATCCCCTTGTTGTGCGTGGCCGCGCGGTAAGGATCGGCGGCGGCGAAGGCGGCGGCGATCTCAATGCCTTGCGCCACTTGCGCGCCGGAAAACTCCCCAAAGGCCAAGGCCGCTTCGGGAATCGTCACGCTGGCGTAGGCCAAACGACGGTCGGCGAGGTTGCTGAGGATGCGCAGGAAAACTTTGCCGCCGCTGATGGAGGATACCAAGGGCGCGAGCCGTTCGCACGCGGTGTTGACGGCGTTCGCGCCCATCGCGTCGCGCACGTCGTAGAGCAGATGCACGACCAGCATCGGCCCGGCGGCGGTCTGGAGGATGCGCACTTGCAGGTCACGCGCTCCGCCGCCGAGCTTCAGCAGCACCGGATCGACGCTATCGGCCAGCGCGAGCAGCTCCTCGCGCCGCGCGAGCAAGGCCACCTTGGCCGCCCACGGATCGGGGACTTCCACCACCTGGATTTGGCCGATCATCACCGGCGCGTCGGTGGTGGCGATGAACCCGCCGCCGGCGCGGGCCAGCTTCGCCGCCAGGGACGCGCCCGCCACGACGGACGGCTCTTCAATGACCATCGGCACCAGCACTTCACGCCCGTTGACGATGAAGTTGGTGGCGATGCCCAAGGGAAGCGCGTGCCGCCCCACGGTGTTTTCAATCATAAAATCGGCCCGCTCCGTGGAGAGACTTTCGCGCAAGGATGCCCGTTCCTCCGCACTCAGCCCGGCTTGTTGGGCGATCAGCTCAACCCGTTCCGCCAAGGGCAAGTTATAGAATCCCGGAAGTCTTGAGGTTGCGGTCATAAACGCCTCCTTAGATTAGTTGCCCCCAGCTTAGCACAAAACGCCTTTCAAAACCTACCAAAAGCGGGTCAAGAGCTGCCGGAGTGCGTAAATTGCAGGAGGAATCTTTGAAGGCTTCATCTCCATGGTATGATGATTGCATCCTGGAGCGATGGGAGGGCGCAATGGAGCGGTTGACGCTGATATTGAAGTGGGGCATTTTCGTCGGATTGCTGGCCTTGCTGGGCGTGGGGCTATTCCTGGCGGGCCACGATCTGCCGCCCCGAACGGTGGTGGTCACGCCGACGCTGCCCCACACGCCGACGGCCACGCTCACGCCCACGGCGACGCTCACGCCGCGCCCTTCGTCCACGCCGACGCTGCCGCCGACGTGGACGCCGACCGTGCCCCCCACCCCTACGCCGACCGCCACGCCGACGCTCACGCCCACGGCGACTCCGGGGCCGCAATCGCTCCCTACGCCACCGGCGATCCTCAGCGGGACCACGGTGGTCACATCCACGCGCCCGCAGCCCACGCCGATGCCGCTCATCAGCCAGCCCAAGGGGACGATCAACATCCTGGTGCTGGGCAGCGACCGGCGGCCGGGGGAGAAGATCGCCCGCACCGATGTACTGTTGATCGTCTCGGTGTTCCCCGGCGTGCCCTCGGCGAGCATGATTTCCATCCCGCGCGATTTTTACGCCTGGATTCCGACCTGGGGGCTGGATAAGATCAACACCGCGTATCTGCGCGGCGTCACCCGCAAGTATCCCGGCGGCGGGCCGGCGTTGCTCAAGGCCACGATTGAGTACAACTTCGGGATTCCGATTCACTACTACACGATGGTGGATTTCAACGGCTATCGCAGCGTGGTGGATGCGGTGGGCGGGGTGGATATTGTGGTGGAGTGTCCGTTCCACGATACGTATTTGGATGATGAATCGCCCACCGGGCAAACGGACATTGACTTGGAGCCGGGCGTGCATCACTTGGACGGGAAATACGCGCTGTGGTACGTCCGTTCCCGCTGGAGCACCTCGGATTTTGACCGCCATCGCCGCCAACAGCAGGTGCTGATGGCGATCTTCCGTCAGGCCCGCAGCCAGAACTTGCTGGGGCAGATTCCCGCGCTGTGGGATGCGTATCAACAGACGGTGGAGACCGATATGCCGCTGCCGGAGATGTTGTACTTGGGGTCGCTGGCGGCGCAGTTGGATACGCGGGATATCAAGAGCCGCTTCGTGCGGGGCAGCCGATTGCTGGAAAGCTGGCGTGCGCCGAACGGCGGGGCGGTGCTGGTGCCTCATTACGATGCTTTGTATGATTTTATGCGCGAGGCAGCGCAGCCACCGGTCACCAGCCGCGCCGGACAGCGGGCGTACCGCGTGGCCGTGTGGAATGGCTCAGGGCATCCCGGCTGGGGCGATGTGGCCGCCTATCGGCTGGGGCTGGAGGGCTTCGCGGTGACGGAGGTGCTGGATGTGGCGGCGATCCCGCACACGCAGATAGAGGACTTCACGACCACGTCCAAAGGCTCGCCGCTGTACAAGTTGCTCCGCATTTACCGCTTGCCGCAGAGCGAGGTCAAAGCCTCGCCCACGGAAGGCAGTCCGGTGGAATTTCGGGTGACGCTGGGGCAGGATTACAATCCCTGCTTGGCGACCGGGACGGCTCGTTGGCGGGCGACGCCCACACCTTCCCCGATGCCCACGCCATAGAATGGAGGTTATGTTGATCGGAGAGAAACAATGGCGCATTGCGCCGCGAGCACCCCGGCGATTTTTCGCGCAGCACGCATCTTTGCATCCGTTGGTGGCGCAACTGCTCTACAACCGGGGCTTGGTCAATCCCGATGAAATCGCGCACTTCCTCCGGCGGACGATCCCGGCGGATAATCCGTTTCTGTTGCGGGACATGCAGACGGCGGTCACGCTGCTGCGGCGGGCGGTGACGGCGCACTTGCCGATTGCCGTGTACGGCGATTACGACGTGGACGGGATCACCGCCTCGGCGATTATGGTGGAGACGCTGCGCTCGTTAGGGGCGCAGGTGGAGGCGTACATCCCCACCCGCGCCGGCGAGGGCTACGGCCTGAATCCGGCGGCGATCACGGCGTTGGCCGAAAAGGGCGTGCGGGTGCTGGTGACGGTAGATTGCGGTATCCGCTCGCTCCCGGAGATTGCGTTGGCGCGGCGGCTGGGGATGCAGGTGGTCATCACCGACCATCACCATCTGGGCGAGTCACTGCCCGCCGCCAACGCGGTGATCAATCCCCGGCGGCCTGACTGCCGCTATCCGTTCAAGGATTTGGCCGGGGCGGGCGTGGCCTTCAAGCTGGCGCAGGCGTTGTTGCGGACGAATCACCAGGTGCCGCTCAAAACCACGCACGCGGAGTTGACCGAGGCGTCATTGCTGGACTTGGTGGCCTTGGGCACGGTGGCCGATATGGTCCCGCTGCTGGGGGAAAATCACGTGCTGGTAGCTCGCGGGCTGGAGCAGATCAACGAGGGACGGCGGCCGGGCGTGGCCGCGTTGCTCTCCGCGTCTCACGTATCCCCCGGCCAGGTGACGGAGCACACTATCGGGTACTCGCTGGCGCCGCGGATCAACGCGGCGGGGCGGATCGCCGATCCGGCCATCGCGCTGCGCCTGCTGTTGGCCTCCGATATGTCGCAGGCGTTGCCGCTGGCGCAGCAGTTAGATGACCTGAACAAGGAGCGGCGCGAGTTGACCGCGACGATCCAGGAGCAGGCGCAGGCGATCATCACGCGGCGCGAGGTTTTGCCCCCGCTGCTCTTCGCAGCAATGCGCGAGTTTCCCTCCGGCGTGGTGGGGCTGGCCGCCAGCCGCTTGGTGGATGAGTATTACCGTCCGGCAGTGGTCGTCGCCATCCAGGGCGAGCTGAGCAAAGGCTCGGCCCGCTCCATCCCGGAGTTTCACATCACCAAGGCTCTGGACGAGGTGGCAGATTTGCTGATGCACCACGGAGGACATGCTGCCGCAGCTGGGTTCACCGTGCGCACGGAGCATCTGGATACGTTGCAGAGCCGCTTGCACGCCCTGGCGCACGAGCAGTTATCCGGCTTGCCGCTGAGTCCCTCGCTCTCGCTGGATGCGGAAGTGCGGCTGTCCGAGCTTTCGTGGGAGCTGTTCAAGGCGTTGGAGACGCTGCGACCCTTCGGGTTCGGCAATCCCGCGCCGCGTTTTGCCAGCCGCAGCGTGCTGGTGCGTTCGCATCGTGCCGTGGGCAACGCGGGGCAGCACCTCAAGTTGACCCTGGAAGATGAGCAGGGCCGCGCGTGGGATGCCATCGCTTTCCGCCAAGGGATGTGGATTGGCCGTTTGCCTCGTCGGATTGACGTGGCTTATGTGTTGGAACGCAACGAGTGGCGCGGGCGCGTCACGTTGCAATTGAAGGTGCTGGATATTCACCATCCGACCTGATGCGGATGGCATTTTAGGAGGCGATAGATGAAAGTTCTTGTTACCGGGGCCGCCGGATTCATCGGCAGCAACTTAGCGGCGTCGCTGCTCGCGCGGGGCGATGAAGTGGTGGGGTTGGATAACTTCAATGATTACTACGATCCGGCTCAAAAACGGGCCAATGAGGCGCGTTTGCGGGCTTATCCGCACTTTACGATGCGGGAAATGGACTTGCGGGATGAGGCTGCGGTGCGGGCGTTGTGTGCCCAAGAGCGATTCGACGCGGTGGCGCATCTGGCGGCGATGGCGGGCGTGCGTTACTCCATTGAGCGTGCGCCGCTCTACGTGGATGTGAACGTGCGCGGGACGGTGAACGTGTTAGAAGCGATGCGCCTGGCGGGCACGCCGCACATCGTCTGTGCTTCCACCTCGTCGGTCTACGGCAAGACGACGCGCTTGCCGTTCCGCGAAGACGATCCTTTGGGGAAGCCGCTCGCGCCCTACCCGGCCACCAAGATCGCCGGGGAGCTGCTGGGCTACACGTACCACAACCTCTTTGGGATCACCTTTACCGCGCTGCGATTCTTCAGCGTCTACGGGCCGAGCGGGCGTCCCGATATGATGCCCTACATCATCACCGATAGCATCGTCCACGACCGGGTGTTCAAACTGTACAACGCCGGGGAGATGCACCGCGATTGGACTTACGTGGGCGACATCGTGGACGGGATCATCGCGGCCCTGGATCGCCCGCTGGGATACGAGCGGATCAACCTGGGGCGGGGGCATCCGGTGCGCATGCGCGACTTCGTCACGATGATTGAATCGCTGGTGGGCAAGCCCGCGCGGATGGAAACTCCGCCCGCGCCGCCGAGCGAACCGCCCATCACCTACGCCGACATCTCCAAGGCGCGGCGGCTGCTGGGATACGAGCCGCAAGTCTCCGTCGCGGAGGGGCTGGCCAAGTTCTGGGCGTGGTATCAACAGGCGGGCGGATAAAGGCGCGATCCCTATCTCAGGTTGCACAATCACGGGAGGAGATCTATGAGCGAGCCGCGATTGCCACGGCATCCGTTGGCAGAAGTGTTCGGCTTTCCGGTTGACAATTTTTCCGAGCGGGCTAAAAGGTATCGTCAGCACCGGCTATGTCCTTACAATAACAAAGTGCCTTCGTGCACCAAGGATAAGGCACGTTCTCCACTGGGAGTATGCAGCATTTTTGCGGGGGAAGGGCTGGCGATCACCTGCCCGATTCGTTTCCGCCAAGAGTGGCTCATAGCAGAGGATGCCGCCGCCTTTTTCTTTCCGCCCACCACCCGCTGGACATCGCTTACCGAGGTGCGGCTCAACGATGCCGAGGGGAAAAGTGCCGGAAACATTGACATTGTGCTGGTTGCCTATGATGAGCGGGGGCAAATTGTGGATTTCGGTGCACTGGAGGTACAAGCGGTTTACATATCGGGGAATATTCGCCGTCCATTTGAATTCTACGTGAAAAACCCCGAAGCCCATTACGCAATGGATTGGAGCGGCCATCGTTATTACCCTCGTCCTGATTATCTTTCGTCTTCCCGCAAACGACTGGCGCCACAATTGATTTATAAGGGCGGGATTCTAAACGCTTGGCATAAGAAGATGGCTGTGGCACTTCATCGGGGCTTCTACGAAGCAATGCCGGAGTTACCGGAAGTACCCAGAGAGGCGGCTAATATGGCGTGGCTGGTGTACGATCTTGTCCTTGACGAAGAGCAAAACGTGTACCGGCTGACCCTCTGGCGTAAAATTTACACCCAGTTCCAAGCTGCGTTAGCCGCAATGACCACACCTCGGCCTGGAGCTTTGGCAGATTTCATCGGGTATTTGCAAGGCAAGCTGGACGCACAATTAGATAAGGGGACAGCACCAGAAGCTCCTACTTTGGCCGATATTCCTGAGATGTGAAGATGGAACAACTGAGTTTCTTTCCCTTGCACACTCATAAGATCGTCAACGTCGCTACGGTCAAGCACCGCAGCCCGTTCCGTTACCCTGGCGGAAAGACCTGGCTGGTGCCCAAGGTGCGCCGTTGGCTACTCAGTTTGCCCATCCGCCCCCAAGAATTCTTTGAGCCGTTTGCCGGAGGAGCGATTGTGGG
>WFQZ01000323.1 GCA_015486785.1 Thermoflexales bacterium | reverse complement strand
TGCCGGAGCCGGAACCGCTCGTTGAGTCGCTGCCGCAGCCGCGTCCTGCCGGGCCGGTCCACGTGGGCGATCTGGTGTCGCTGCCGCGTTTGGGGGTGCAAGGTCGGGTGTCTGCCATCGCAGGGCGCAAGGCCGTCGTTCAGGCCGGAGCGATGCGCTTGCGTATGGACTTGGACGAGTTGACGTTGCTTGAGCCGCCGCCGGCAGCTCCGCAAGTGGACTCGCCCGCCCCGCCGCCCGCGCCTTCCCCCGGCGTGCAACTTGATCTGCGGGGGCGGACGGTGGACGAGGCGTTGGAGGAACTCGCTCGTTACCTTGATAAGGCGATGCTCGCCGGATTGCCGTGGGTGCGGATCGTCCACGGCAAGGGCACCGGAACGCTGCGCCGCGCGGTGCGTCAATTCCTCGGCCAGACGCCCACGGTCGTCTCGTATGAACCGGCCCCGCCTAACGAGGGCGGCGATGGCGCGACCATTGCCAAACTGTTTTCGGGGGCCTGATCTTGTGGTTTGACCTCAACAGTGCTATAATGAACGCACTTAGCGGATCGTTCAGCCGCTAGATGGATGGTATATGGACGAGATACAGAAGAACAAGGAAATACCCTGGCAAGGCCCAAGCATTGAGCAACTAATTCCGCGCACGCTTGGGCATCTTCTTGCCAAAGTCACGGTGACGTTGTGGCGTTGGAGCAACGACCGCCAGGCGTTGACCTCCTTTGTGGGCCGCTATAGTGCGCACCTGGCCATACTCACGCTGGCTTTTGGCATTGTGTTATCTGGACATATCACCCTGACCCCTGAAGAAATTTCCACCGCTCCGGTGTTTCATTCTCAACAAGCTGCCGCCGATCCGGTAGCTACCCCCACAATCTCGGTCGCTACCGTAGCCTTACGGCGACCTCTGATGGCGCAAATGAGCAATGTTGTTGCTCGCCAGGCACAGCCGCACACCGACATTCCAGAACGGGTGCGGCTGCACGTTATCACCTACACGGTGCAATCGGGCGATAGCATCTTCACGATTGCCGAACGGTTCAAACTTTCTCCGTACACCATTGCCTGGTCCAATATGGAGACGCTGCAAGGATCGCCGTGGCTGCTGCAACCGGGGTTGACGCTCTTCATCCCGCCGGTGGATGGGGTGTATCACGCCGTGAAAGACGGGGAAACGGCGGAGAGCATCGCGCAGGATTACGATGTTTCCGCCTCCGCGCTGTACAATCAATGGAACAATCTCCAGCCTGGGCAGCCGTTGCAGGCGGGAATGCTCCTGGTGATCCCCGGCGGGACCGGCGATGATGTGGAGTGGAATCCTCCGCCTCCGCCGCCCTCGCGTCCCGGTGTGGGAGCTGCGGCGGCCAGTTGGGGGGCCTGTGGTGATACGAACGTCAGTGGGCCTGGGGCCAATGGATGGTTTATCCTGCCCACCGGCTCGCGGGCGGTTTCCGGGTGGTACTTCCACGATCCGGGCAATCCTGGGCACATCGGGTTGGATTACCGCTGCTACTTGGGCGATCCGATCTACGCCTCCGACAACGGCGTGGTGGTTTTCTCCGGCTGGGGCGGTGGGTACGGCAACTTGGTGCGTGTCAATCACGGCAACGGTTATCAGACTTACTACGCGCACCTGGATTCAATCGCCGTTTCCTGTGGGCAACCGGTGTACCAAGGGCAGATTATCGGCTATTGTGGCACCACCGGTTGGTCAACCGGGCCACACCTGCACTATGAGATCCGCCTGAACGGAGTGCCGCAGAATCCTCAACTGTTCGAGCCGTAGCATGGCCCAAGACGAGATCATCTGGCGCAATCGCAGCCCTTTTCTGGTGCGGATGCTGGTTTGGATCTGGCACTGGAACAGTGACCGTGCCGGTCAACGGCCCTTGGTGGGGCGGCTGACCGCGCACGTGGCCTTGGCTGCGATTGTGGGGATGTTCTTCCTCGTGGGGCGAGTTCAGCTTGATACCATTGCCTCAGCTTCGGAGGGCATCATCAGCCCGCACCCGGCGGTGACGGTTCAGCCCTCCTCTTCCTTGCTGGCTTCCACCAGCCGCATCGCCGGGCTGCGGTCTGCCGGCCCGCAAGTCGTCCGCCGCGCGGAGATACATACCTCCATTCCGGTACGCCCCCGTCTGAAGATCATCACCTACATGGTGCAGGTGGGCGACACGGCGGAATCCATCGCCAAACGGTTCGGCTTGCAACCGACCACGCTGCTGTGGTCAAACCCGGAGATGGAGCGCACGCCCGATCTCTTGCGTCCCGGTCAGGTGCTCACGATCCTGCCGCTGGACGGGGTCTATCACACAGTCCAGGATGGAGATACGCTCGCCTCGCTGGCCGAGACGTACAAAGTTTCCGTTGACGCGATCAAAAATTGCCCGTTCAACGCGCTGCCCGAAGATGGGAGCGACGATGGCAGTTTGGTTGTGGGTAGTAAGCTCATTATCCCCGGTGGCACCAAACCGTACCGGCGGAGCACGGTCACGATGTACCAAGGCCCGATCCCCGACGATGCCAACGGGAGCGGCACGTTCCGTTGGCCGACCAGCGGCGTGCTCACGCAGGGGTACTGGTATGGGCATCGCGCCATTGACATCGGCGCACCGTTGGGCACGGCGATCCTGGCTGCCGACAGCGGCTATGTGGCCTTCGAGGGATGGACGGATGTGGGC
>WFQZ01000322.1 GCA_015486785.1 Thermoflexales bacterium | reverse complement strand
CATCCCCAAAATCGCCCCCGGCGTGAGCTGATTCCCGTGGCCGATCAGCAGATTGAACAGCACCACCAGCAGCACCGGCGACGCGCTGGCCAGCGGATAGGCGACCGACATATCGCCGTGCCGGTAGGCCCCGGCGATAGCCGCGTACATCAAGGCCTGGAAGATGCCGGTGATGATGATCCACTTCCACACTGCCGGCGTGAAGTCGTCCACCACCTGCCCGTAGGGCACGAAGGCCGGCAGGAGAAACAGAAACCCCAGCGTGTTGGCCACCAGCAGGAAGGCCGCCGAGGGGTGTTCCCGCTTGCCGAGTAAATTCCAACCCACGTGTATCCCTGCCGAAAGCAAAATCAAAAGGATCGCCAACGTGCTCATTAGCCACCCCACGCCTGAATGATCCGCCGGTAAGCCGCCTTCCAAGCGGGAGAATCCGCCGTCAGACGGGTGAAAGTGCGCCGCACGATGAAGCGTACCAGTCCCCGCACCAGCGGGCCGCGATGTTTGGCGTAAAGCCGTGCCCGGCTTTCCCAGAGGTACGCGGTGGTCTCCGGACGAGCTTGCCCGGTGCTGGCCCCGCCGTAGTGGACGATCTGTGCCGCCGGCACCATCCACGCTTGCCAGCCGGCCCGACGCATCCGCCAGGCCCAGTCAATCTCTTCGCAGTACATAAAGAACGCCTCGTCCAGCAGCCCGACTTGCTGGACCGCCTCGCCACGGGCCAGCATCGCCGCTCCCAGCGGGTGATCAATGCGGAAGGGTGCTTGTCCCTCGCATCGCCGGCGGGGATAGCGACCGTTCTGGCGGGATTCGTAGTAGCGGGCGGGCAAATATCCCAGGTCAAAGAGCGGTTGCAGCACGCTCGGAAAGCGGAACGCGCCCCGTTGGTGCGTTCCGTCTGGGTTGAGTAGCCGTGGGCCGATCAACCCGGCGCGGGGATGGGCGTTGAGGAACGTCAAGAGCGTAGTCACGGCACCGGGAAGCACCTCTGTATCGGGGTTGAGCAGCCATACCGCCGGGGGCATCTCGGTGGATAGCCACTGCCGCAGCACCAAATTGTTCCCGCGCACGAAACCGAGGTTTTCGCGCTGTGCCGCTAAGCGCACCCAGGGATGGCGCGTGCGCACCATAGAGGCCGAGTCGTCTTGCGAGGCGTTATCCACCACCCAGACTTCTGTCGCCACGGCTGCCCGCTCTAAATCTGCGCGTAACGTGTGCAAACAGCGGTCGAGCAGCGAACGGACATTCCACGAAACGATGACTACGCCCAGGTCCATTGACATCCTCGGAGTGCGCCCTGCCGCAGCTCACTGCGGCACGGAGACCACTTCGTAAATCTGCTCCGGGTGCAGTTGCCCTTTGATGCGCACCGGCTGGAGCGGGCGGGCTTTGACGACATCCTTGACCAGTTCAAAAGTATGGCGGCAGATCCAAATCTTGTTGGCCGGGGCCAGCTCCTGGAGCGTGTGCGCCTTGTTCACCGTGTTGCCTACGGCGGTGTAGTTGACCAGGTGCTCCGATCCGATGTTGCCGACGATGGCCGGGCCGGTGGCGATGCCGATTCCAAAATCCAACCGCTGCTGAACCGGCAGTTGTTGATGAACTTGCGTGGTCACTTCAAGGATGCGCCAAGCTGCCTGCACCGCGTGGAGCGCGTATTCGCGATCCCGGCGCGGCGCGTTGAAGAACGCCATCACCTCATCGCCCATAAACTTATCCAGCGTGCCGCCCGATTGAAAGATAACCTCGGCGGCGGCGGCCATGTGACGGTTGAGCACCGCCACCAATGTCTCCGGCGAGGCCTTCGCCGTAAACGAAGTGAACCCCCGTAAATCCGCGAACAGCAGGGAAATATCCTGTAGCTTGCCGCCGGGGAGCACGCTTTGTGGCTGCTCCAGCAGGCGGGCTACGACCGGGGGCGAGATGTAATGCTCAAAGAGTTGGCGGATCTTGTGTTTCTCGCGTTCGCTTTCCGATTGAATTTCCGACATCAACCGGTAGTTCTCGATAGCGATGGCGGCA
Source organism: Thermoflexales bacterium (assembly GCA_015486785.1). Taxonomy (GTDB): domain Bacteria; phylum Chloroflexota; class Anaerolineae; order B4-G1; family SLSP01; genus S014-19. The sequence continues at coordinate 3,608 of WFQZ01000322.1, read as the reverse complement.
TAATCGGCCAACATCCGCAACAACCGCTCATCCTTCTTGTTTAAGTTTTGCCGATTGCGCTTGTTGCTGACCCGCAGTAAGCCGATAGTGCGCTCTCCAATGCGCAGCGGCACGCTCATAATTAGTTCGCCCGTGTTGGTGAGGATGTTCAAGTCCCCAGAAGTGACGCATTGCTTATCCCGCCGCTCGCGCTGGATGTGAACCACCGGTGTGCCGGTATCCGGATCGAGCAGCACCAACATGCCGTCTTTGGCATTGGTGAGATACAGCGCGGCATCAATGATGTGTTTGATGAGCTGCTTGCGTTCTTGCAGAGCGGTCACGGATTTGCTGACGTGGTACAAAACATCCAGCTCCTTGACCCGTCGGGAAAGCGCGGCGTTGGTCTCTCGGAGCCGGGCCATCAGCGCGTCTCGCTCACGTTCCAACTGCACTTCGTGCAAAGCTCGCTTGATCGCGGCCAAGATGTCTTCCACGCTGAAGGGCTTGGGCACGTAATCGCGCACCCCTAGCCGGAACACCTCCACCGCCACCGACTCGGAGCCATACGAAGTGATCAGAATCACCGGGATGCTCACATCTTGCTCCTTGAGAGCCTTGAGCACCTCAATGCCGTTCATCCGAGGCATCTCGTAATCCAGCAAAATCAAATCGGGGCGGAGTTTTAAGGCTTGCTGCAATCCCTCAACGCCATCACGTGCGATGGTCACGCGATAGCCTGCCGGTTCCAACACCATATCTTTGATGACGGTGCTGACTTCTTCACTGTCATCCACGACCAGAATGTGCATTTTGCGGGGGGCATTGATCATAAGCAACTCTGAAATGGCGCAAGATGTCCGACATTGTACCGCTTTCCGCTGCGCAGCAAAACGTCAGGGGGAAGGAGCAAGGAAAAATGCGGGCAAGTAGGGGCAATTGGTTGTGCCCCTACTTGATAGTCAGCGGGATGGGAACGACGATGAGCAGGAAAATCCCCACCAACGCCCACCCGATCCAGCGGCGGCGAGCGTCCAGCGGGGTGAGGTCGTCCAGCGGCGGCGGATGGCGGGGGCCGATCAACGCGCCCAGTCCGCCCCACACCAACCACGTCGTGCCCGCCGGATTGCCCAGCAGCCACAAGATCGCGCCCCAGCTAAAGACCCCGGCGATGAATGCCTGCGCCACGCGCCAGGCCTTGCGTCCCCACAGGGCGTAAGCGATGTGCCCGCCGTCCAGTTGCCCGATGGGAAACAGGTTCAAGGCCGTCACCAGCAGCCCGGCCCACGCGGCGAAGGCGACCGCGCCGCCCTTGCTGGGCGGAGAGAGCCACACATCCTCCCCGGTGGCCTTGTCGGGTAAGATGCGCCCGAAGATCAGCCACTTGGCGCCCAGGTACAAAAGCGAATTGCCTTCCTGTTGCAGCGCGGCATCGGGCGGCAGATAGATGAACTGCTCCGGGCGGCCTACCTCTGAGTGCGCCAGGCCGAAGAACAACAAAGGCACCGCGATCAACAATCCGCCTATCGGCCCGGCGGCCCCAATGTCAAAGAGTGCCTTGCGATTCCGCATCGGGGCGCGTTGCACGATAACCGCGCCCATCGTGCCGAAGATGCTGAGCACCGGCAAGGGGATGAAGTACGGCAAGCTCAGCGGCGAGCCGTAACGCCGTCCCACGAAGTAATGGCTCAGCTCGTGGACGGTGAGGATGCCCATCATCGCCGCCGCGAACGGCCAGCCGCGCCAGATTTCGGCGGGATGGGCGAAGATGTCCACGTTCTCTTGCATTGCGCCGGTGAGCAGCACCGCCAGCAAGGTGAGCACGAACAGCCCCGCATTGATCCACCATCGCTGCGGCTGAGCTTGCTCCGCGACCCGCTCCGGGAAAGCATACAGCACCGTTTGGCCGTTTTCTTCCGTGAGCAAGGGCGTGTATCCCAACTCCGCGAAGCGAGCTTCGATGAGCGCGAAACCCGCTTCTGTGTCTTGGAGCATGCGCCCCACAAACTGCACTTCGGGGCGCGGATCGTTGGTGCGCAAGGTGTACGCCTCGACGCGCATCACCCCGGCCAACGCTTCGTTGAGCCGCGTCAGCAACACCATTTCCGGCACCGGCGGATAGGTTGTGGGCGTCATTTCTTCTGCGGGCGGATGGGCAAGGAGTGGAACCGTTCGCCGGTGGCCTGGAATACCGCGTTGGCGATGGCCGGCGCAGTGCCGATCATCACCGGTTCGGCCAGGTTCTTCGCCCCGAATGGGCCGTCCTTCAGCCGCGTCTGGATGTACGTCCCGGTGATGGGCGGCACATCCTTGGCGCGGGGGATGGTGTACTTAGCCAGGCTGAGCGTTTGGGGATACCCGTTTTCGTAGCGGAAGCTCTCCATCAGCGCGTAGCCCAGTCCCTGGGCGATGCCGCCGTAGAGCTGTCCCAGCGCGCCGGTGGGATAGAGGATCGTGCCGCCATCGTGCGCGGCCCAAATGTGCAGCACGCTGACTTTGCCCGTCCGTTGATTCACTTCCACCTCGGCTACCTGTGCCCCGAAGACGTAGGCGAAGTAAGGCCGCCCGTGTCCTTTCTCAAAATCCCACTCAATGGGCGGCGCGTGCCAGCGTCCTACCGTGGAAAGCTGCAATCCCATCTGCCGGGCGTGCGCCACGACTTTCTCCAAGGGCAGCGGATTCTCGTCCGGCCCGATGAAGGCCTCGCCATCCCGCACGATCTGTTCCTCGGTGCAGCCCAGCGCGTCCGCTGCCGCCAGGCGCAAGGTGTGCGCCAGCTTCTCGGCGGCGACGCGCGTCGCGTTTCCGCCGACGATGGAGGAACGCGAGGCTACCGTCGGGCCGGAGTTGCGTGCCGTGTACGTATCGGGCCGGAGGATGTGGATGCGCTCCGGGGAAACGCCCAACACTTCCGCCGCGATGAGCGTGAAGACGGTGCGGCTTCCCTGCCCGTAATCGGTCAGGCCGCTGGTGAGGGTGATGTTGCCGTCCGGAGCGATGCGCAGCGTGGTGACGGCGAAATCCTCGCCTTCGCTGCCGAGGCCGCAGCCGTGGAAGTAGCACGCCACCCCGATCCCGCGCCGTTTGAGCGCGTCGGCCGGCTGTTGGGCGTACTCCGCCCGCTTGCGCGACCACTCCGAATGATCCCGCACCCACTCCAGACATTCGGCCAATCCCACTTCGTGCTCAATCACGTCGCCGGTCATCGTGCGGTCGCCCTGGCGTAGGCAATTTTGGAGTCGGAAGTCAAGCGGGTCACGTCCCAGCCGCTGCGCCAGTTCATCTATGGCCATCTCGATGGCTGCTGCTGCTTGCGTGTTGCCAAAGCCCCGGAACGCTCCGGCGTAACCGTTGTTGGTGTAGACCGCCTCCGCATCCACTTGCACCGCTTGGTAGCGATAGGCTCCGGCGGCATGCACGGTGGCCCGCCACAGCACGAAGGGGGTCATTGAGGCGTACCCGCCGCTATCGGCGAGTAAGGTCGCCTGGGCGGCGGTGAGATTCCCGTCTTGATCCGCGCCGATCCGCAAGTGGATGTTCATCGCCTGGCGTTTGTACGAGGTCATCAGCGATTCCTCGCGGGTGAAGACCAGCTTCACCGGTCTGCCGGTGTACATCGCCAGCCGCGC
>WFQZ01000321.1 GCA_015486785.1 Thermoflexales bacterium | reverse complement strand
GTGCGTACCTTTTCACTCTATGGCGGACTCTGGCGGCTCTATCGCTGGGGGCTGGACTTACTTTTCCCTCCGCAATGCGTCGTCTGTGGGCGGGTGAACCGCTGGCTGTGTCCTACGTGCGCCGAGTCAATCGCGCCGCTGACCGAGCCGGTGTGTCCGCGCTGTGGACGGTTGTGGGATGGGCCTAGCGTGTGTCCGGTGTGCCAAAAGACGCAGCTACACGTCGCCCCCATTCACTCTGGGTTTTTGTTTCGGGACGAGATCCGCGAAGTCGTCCACGCACTCAAATACCGGGGGGCCAAGGAAATCATCCAACCGTTGGTGCCGCAGCTGGTCGCCCAATGGCGGCGGTATGAGATGTCCTCCACGGCCCTGATTCCCGTACCTTTACATCCTCAGCGTCAGCTTCACCGAGGATACAATCAATCGGCAGTGCTTGCCCGCGCGTTGGGGCGAGCTTTACACATCCCCGTGTTGCGCGGCGTGCTGATTCGCACGCGGAACACGGCTTCACAAACCAAACTCAACCGCGCAGAGCGATTAGGCAATGTCGCCGGAGCATTCGTGTGTACCGCCCCTGCGGCCATCCGAGGGAAGACAGTTACCCTGGTGGACGATGTGGCGACAACCGGCGCGACGCTTGAAGCATGTGCGGTTGCGTTGTTAAACGTGGGGGCGGCTTCCGTCAACGCTTTTACGTTGGCGCGGGCCGTGTGATCCCCTAACTCACTTTTAAGGAGGTTGTCCATGGAAGCGTTACAAATCTACACCCGAAATCTGGAACTTACTGAACGGTTGCGCGATTACGTCGAGTCGAAAGTCTCTAAATTCGAGCGTTACCTTTCCAACATCGAAAGCATCCGCGTGGACCTGGCCGAGACGAACGCGCGAAACAGTCCCCGCCGTATGGTGGCCCAGATCACCATCTACGTGCCTAAGGCTATCTTGCGGGCTGAGGAGCGGGCCGGGGACATCTTCACGGCTGTGGATTCGGTGATGGACAAGATGTATCGCCGCATTGAGCGGTACAAGGGTCGGCGGCGCGAACGGCGTTCCGCTCCGGCGATGAAAGCGGCGGCGGTGGAAGCCTTCACTGTGGAAGAGGAACCGGAGGAGGAACAGCCGACGATCTTGCGGGTCAAGGAGTTCGAAGTCAGCTCTATCACCCCGGAAGAGGCCATCGAACAGATGGAATTGCTGGGGCATCACTTCTTCGTTTTCCTCGACGGCACCGATGGACGGCTGAGCATCGTTTACAGCCGCGAAGACGGCAACTACGGGATGTTAAAGCCTACCTACTGAGCGATGTCGTTGTATCAAGAAGAGGGGCACGCCGCGTGCCCCTCTTTATTCATGGAGTGCCGTATGATCAAACTGTGGAAACTCTGTGCGCTGTTCCTGCTCCTGACGCTGGGCGGCACGCTGGTCCCGCCGGTGGACGCCGCCCCTGCCGGGCCTGACGATCCCGCTGAAGTGGCGGCCTTTATGGATTCCGTCATCCCGGCGCAGTTGGAATCGTACAACATCCCCGGCGCGGCGGTCGTGGTGGTGAAAGATGGCCGCATCCTCTTCGCCAAAGGCTACGGCATGGCCAACCTGCGTCAGCATCAACCGGTGGTGGCCGACGAAACCTTGTTTCACATCGGCTCTGTGACCAAGCTCTTCACCTGGACTGCGGTCATGCAGCTTGCCGAGCAAGGGAAACTAGACCTGCACACGGATGTCAATGCCTACCTGGGCGACTTTCAAATCCCGGCCACCTTCACCACGCCCATCACCATGGACAACCTGCTGACCCACACACCGGGCTTTGAGGATCGCCTGGGGCATCTCTATCGCCTCACCCCGCACGACGGCTTGCCCCTGGATCGCTACGTCGTCACCAAACTGCCCCGGCGCGTCTATCCGCCGGGCACGATCATCGCCTACTCAAACTATGGCGCGGCCCTGGCCGGATACATCGTGCAGCGCGTCTCCGGCATGCCCTACGAGCAGTACATTGAAACGCACCTCTTCGCCCCGCTGGACATGCGCCACAGCGTGATCCGCGAACCGTTCCCGCCGGCCCTGGCGCAGCACGAGGCGATGGGCTATTGGCAAGCTCCGTGGGGCCTGGTGGCGCGGCGCGAGTACTTCCCCAATGCGCCCTTCGTCGGGCTGAGTGCCACCGTCACCGACATCGGGCACTTTATGATCGCCCAGTTGCAGGACGGACGCTACGGCGACTCGGTCATCTTGCAACCGCAGACCGTCCGCGAGATGCAGCAGCAGCACTTCACCGAAGACCCGCGCCTCGTCGGCGTGACCTACGGCTTTGTGGAATGGCAGCGCAACGGGCAGCGCGTCCTGTGGCACGGCGGCAGCACCTCGCTCTTCCAATCCCTGCTGATGATCCTGCCGGAGCGCAACGTGGGCATGTTCGTCGCCTACAACAAAAAGAGCGCGCCCGAAGCGGGCAAAGTGCTGCGCGACGCCTTCCTCGACCACTACTATCCCGTCCACCTCACGCCGCCCCGGCCCATGGCCGGATACCGAAACCGTGCGCCCCGCTTCGCTGGTGTGTACCGCGAAAGCCGCTGGTCGACCACCGTGGCCGACAAACTCGTCTACGCCTTCAAGCGCACCCATCGCGTGACGGCGAACCCCGACGGCACAATTCAACTCATCGGTCAAACCTACGTGGAAGTTGCCCCCGACGAGTTCCACGAAGTCGACGGCCAAGGCAAGCTGATCTTCCACGAGGACGCCTCCGGCACGCCGACCCTGGCCGCCTACGATACCGACCCCCATCGCGTGTTGCTCCGCCTTCAGTGGTACGAGGACCCTTCATTATATATGTGGCTGCTGGCCTTCTGTTGGCTGGTCTTCGGCTCAACCTGGTTCGTGGAGCTGCGCCTTGCGCCGCGCCACCTCTGGTATCTTGACGACGCCCGCTTTCTGCCGCGTTGGCTCTCCTTCCTCGCCATGGTGTACCCGGTGATTATGGCCCCGCTCAGCATGACCGCCCTGAGCCGCGCCGTCCCCGACCTCACTTTCCTCGCGCCCTTCATTGTGATGATCTTCCTCCTGGCATTGGGATTGGCCTTGGCCTTCGCGCTGCTGATGTGGCATCGCCGCTACGGCACATTGTGGGAGCGATTGTATTACACGCTCGTCGTTTACGCCGCGCTGATTTACCTGTGGTGGCTCAGCTATTGGAACTTGCTCGGCGCGTGGCGTTTCTAAACCCTTGTGCCGGTGTGTGGTAAGATTGAGTTGGATTTTCTAAACGCGATGTATTCATTAGGAGGGGAATGATGAACGCTGAAGAGTTTCAATCTCTGTTGGAGTCCCAGCATCCGCAGCCCTTGGGACATTTACCTACTCCCTTGGAGTCCCTCCCGCGTCTCAGCGAGCGGTTAGGCGGCCCGACAATCTGGGTCAAACGGGACGATCTGACCGGCCTGGCGACCGGCGGGAACAAAGTGCGCAAGCTGACCTTCTTGATGGGCGAGGCGTTGCGCCAACACGCCGACGTGGTCATCACCACCGGAGCGCAGCAATCCAACCACGCACGGCAGACGGCGGCAGCAGCGGCGAAGCTCGGCCTGCGCTGCGTGCTCGTGCTGCGCGGCGATCCGCCCGCCGATCCGCAGGGCAACTACCTGCTTGACCGAGTGGTCGGGGCCGAAGTGCGGTGGGCCGGAGAGCGCACCATCTTTGACGCGCTGGAGCAAGAAGCCGCAGCCCTGCGGGCGGAAGGAGCGCATCCCTACGTGATCCCCTACGGCGGCAGCAACGAAGTCGGCGTGCTGGGCTACGCCGCAGCGATGGCGGAAGTGCTGCTCCAAATGCGCTCGCTGGTGCTGTACTTTGATACGATGGTCGTGGCTTCCAGCAGCGGCGGGACGCAGGCCGGATTGGTGCTGGGTGCGCGTGCCCTGGACTACGACGGGCGCATCGTGGGCATCAGCATCGCCGAACCGGCGGCCCCCTTCCGTGCCCACATCGCCGAGCTGGCCTCCGCCGGCGCGTCCCGCCTGGGATTGCCCTACGCCTTCGCCCCAGACGATGTGGAAGTGTACGCCGACTACCTCGGCAGCGGCTACGGCGTGATGAGCAACCTGGAGCGCGAAGCGATCCACCTGGCCGGACGCACCGAGGGCCTGTTGGTCGATCCGGTGTACACCGGACGCGCCCTGGGCGGCCTGATGGACCTCGTGCGGCGGGGCGAAATCCGCGCCGGCGCGCGCGTGCTCTTCTGGCACACCGGCGGTACGCCGGCCCTCTTCGCCTACGCTCCGCAAATTCTATGAAGCGGTTGACCGTTTTCCTGCTGGGCGTGCTCCTCGGGGTGGGGCTGGCCCTCTACATCGGCTGGGACGTGTACCCGCTCAACCAGGCGAACGCCGCGCCCGCCTCGCTGCGCCGCGACTATCGCACCGAGTACATCCGCTTGGTGGCCTTGACCTACTCGGTGGACAAGGATTTGCCCGCCGCCCGTGCCCGCCTGGCGGAACTCGACCCAGATGACCCCGGCGTGCCCTTGCAGGACTTGATCCGCCGCTGGACGCAGGCCGGGAAGCCGGATGCCTTGATGCAGCCGCTGCACTTTCTGGCGCACGATCTGGGCCTCGAGTAGACGGGGGACGGTATGAAACGATGGCCGGTTTTCGTCATAGGCTTGATTTTGGGGCTGGCCGCCGGATTGGTGGTTTCCTGGGGCATCGCGCCGCTGGAGTACTACGATACCTATCCGCCGTTGCTCGCCTCCCGCTATCGCGCGGATTGGATTCGGATGACCGCCTTCGCCTACGGCGCGGACGGCAACCTCACCCGTGCCCAACTGCGCCTGCAAGGGCTGCCGGAGCCGGAGATTCGTCGCGGGATTGCCGAGGCGTTGGACTCGGCGGCGGCGTCAGGCCGCCCCTTGCCCGTCTTGCGGCGCATGGCGGAGCTGGCCCGCAGCTACCACGTGGATAGTCCTGCCGTGCGCATCTACGCCGGGGACGTGCCCCTGCCGACTGC
>WFQZ01000320.1 GCA_015486785.1 Thermoflexales bacterium | reverse complement strand
CCGCCGCCTCTGCCGCCCCACCAATCCCCTTGCGCGTTGGTGGAGACTATCGAAGGGGCGTGCAAGTGGTAATCGCGGTTGAACCGCTGCACGGCGATGTCGTAGGCGTAGCCATCCGCCGCTTGGACTTCGTGCGCGTCGAAGCGGGCCGGGAAGAAGAGCACCGGTTTCCCCTGCGCCGCCACCAGCGTGCGGTAGACGTTGGTGGCAACGCGGCTTCCTCGGCTGAGCGTCCCCAGGATCGGGGTCTCCAGCAAGGCGAAGTCGCGGTAGCGGCCACGGATCTTCATCACCGGCATTATGTGGCGTGGATCGCCGTCGCTGACCGATTCGGTGGGCGGGTAATGCACCACGTCGCCATCGTGGACGGCGAGCACTTCCAACTCGCGGTAGGTCTCCACGAACTGCCCGGCGTCGTCCCAATAGCCGGTGCAGTAACGCAGCATCGTGAGAGCTTTATCCACGCCCACCACGAGCGATTTACCTCGGCGGCGGGTGAAGACTTGCATTTCCACTTCCATGTTGCCGATGTCCAGCCCTTGAGCTTGCCGGGCGGTGATGCGGGGGTGGTCGCCGTGGTACGTTTCGCCTCGCGCGGCGATGACGGTGAGCATTTGCTCCACGTTGACGAAATACTGGTCGGAATACCAGCCTTGGCGCATCCGTTCGATGTCTAATTTGAACACTCGGTTGGTTAGACGGCGATTGGTGAATACACTCATGGCAAAATCTCCTTTAGCGTTAAGTTCCATAAGTTGGCGCGAATCTGTTGCCGTTCGCGGGGCGGAAACGCCGCCAGGAATGTTTCGTAGCGGTGGCGGCGGGTGCTGTTGCTGCGCGGACATTCCGTCTCCGGGGGAAACGTCCAACCGCGTGCGCGGGCGTAGCGGCGGATTTCATCCTCCGGGGTGAGGATCAGCGGGCGGATGAGGGTGAAATGTCCGCCGAAGAAGGACAAGCGCGGTGGCAAGGACTCCAGCTTCCCCTTGTGGGTGATGTTCATCAGCGCGGTGACGGCGGCATCGTCGGCGTGATGTCCCAGCGCGACTTTGTGGCAGTCGTGGCGATCTGCGGCCCGGAAGAGTGTCTTGCGCCGATTCCACGAGCAGCGGAAGCAGTTGAGCGGTAATCGCTCATCGGCGGGCAGCTCCAGCGGGACGATCTCATAGGGGATGTTGAGGTCGGCGAGCCAGGTACGCACTTGCGGTTTGACGTCGGGTAGCCCGGCGGCACTGCCGTCCACGTGGAGCGCGACGAGGTCGTAGTGCCCGGCGATGTCGACCCCACGAGCGAGCAAGTCCAGCAGCACCAGGCTGTCTTTGCCTCCGGAAATCCCCACCGCGATTTTGTCACCGGCGGCGAGCAAGTCAAACTCTCGCACCGCGCGATTGAGTCGCTTGCGTAGATTGCGGGCCAGCACCTCTGGAGACGGCATCGCTACGACATGCTTACCTTCATTTTAATCGCTGGCTGTACTGTTCGGCGTAGTAAGCCTGGTAAAGTTCTCCGTTTTTGATGGGACGCCACCACCACTCGTTTTCCATGTACCAACGCACGGTCTTTGCGATGGCCTGGGCGCAGGTGTGACGCGGCTCCCAGCCCAGCGAGCGCAGCTTGCTCACGTCAAGGGCGTAGCGGCGGTCGTGGCCGGGGCGGTCGTCCACGTGCTTGATCAGGCTCTCCGGCTTGCCCACCGTCGCCAGCACGATCTTGGTCATCTCCAGGTTGGTCATCTCGCTGCCCGATCCGACGTTGTACACTTCGCCCGGCTTTCCTTTATGGAGCACTACGTCAATCCCTTCGCAGTGGTCAAGGACGTATTGGTAGTCGCGCATTTGCTGCCCGTCGCCGTAAACCGGCAGAGGCTGATCGTCCATCGCGTTGGTGGCGAAGAGCGGCACCACTTTTTCCGGGTACTGGTAAGGGCCGACGTTATTTGAGCCTCTGGTGATCGTCACCGGCAGGCCCCACGATTCGTAGTAGGCCAGCACCATCAGATCGCCGGAAGCCTTGCTGGCCGAGTAGGGGCTGCGGGGCTTGAGGTGATCTGTCTCGCGCGAGCGGTCTTCCAACACCTGCCCGTACACTTCGTCGGTGCTGATCTGGTGGTATCGCTCCAGCGATAGCTTCTTGGCGGCTTCCAGGAGCACGAATGTGCCGTAGACATCTGTTTGGATGAACGCGCCCGGCGTGAGCAGGGAACGATCCACGTGCGTTTCGGCGGCAAAGTTGACGATTGTATCCACCTGGTAATTGCGCAGGGTGGATTCTACGGTCTCGGCATCGCAGATGTCGCCTTTGACGAAGGCGTAGCGGTCGCCGAATCGTGCGGCCACGTCCTGTAGATTCTCCAGCCGTCCGGCGTAAGTGAGCTTGTCGTACACCACGATGAAGTAGTCGGGGTACTTTTCCAGCATATAGCGGACAAAATTCGAGCCGATGAACCCGGCCCCGCCCGTCACCAAGAATCTGCGCATCGTTCCTCCTGATCTGGCTAAAATGTGGCGCAATTATACCACAGCGGCATTGATCCGTTGTAATTCGTTGCGCAGTCGCCGAATTTGAAACGCATTTGCAATGAAGGGTCGTTGACATCTGTGTCGGTGCGTGCTAAACTATCCCTATCCCGGTTACTTGACTTTCTTGGGGCTTCACGGTATCTTTTGACAAGTTCGAGCTTGTCCCCTTGCTCCGGTCGGATCAAGAAGGTCTGCCTGGGTATCACACTTTGCTGAGGAGGAAATCCATGGGTGGAAACAGAATGTTGATTATTGCGGCTGCCGTCATCATCATCCTGGTTGTGTTATTGGGTGGCGCGTACATGTTTATGAAGTCTAGTGGGTCTAAGAAGGCTGCTGAGGCCAGCGTTACTGCTACGCCGCTTAGCGTCACGCAGATTGTGGTCGCGGTGCAGGATATCCAACGGGGTATGACCATCAATGTAGAAAAACAGGATATGGTTCAGCTCCAGGATTGGCCGAACGATTTCCTTCCCATTGCCTATTACACTTCTTTGGAAGAGGTAGACGGCAAGATCGCGCGGATGGAGATTCCGCGCGGCAGTCCGTTGTTCCCGGATATGCTCGCCGGGCCGGGCGACATGCTCTCGGTGGGCGGATCGGCGGCGGCGTTGTTCAGCTACAAAGATCGCGTCGCTTACGCCATCCCGATGGACAAGCAAGGTGGGGTGGCCTGGGCGATCCGTCCGGGGGACCGGGTGGATGTGGTGGCTGCCATCAAGTTGACCCCGATAGATGCCAAGTATCAGACGGCCCAGGACGTGCAATTCCTGGCCTTGCCTCAAGGTGATCTGGCGCAACTGAGCGGGACATTTGGGGATTTTGAATCCCTGCCCAACGGGCAGCAGGCGATAGTCTTCCCGTCGGGGCCGAAGATCCCTCAGCTTGTGGTGCAGTTGACCGTTCAGAATGCGATTGTGTGGCACGTCGGCGCGTGGAAGCAGGAAAGCGAAAACGCGCCTACGCCGGCTCCCACCGAGGCGGCGGCTGCGGGCGGTCTGGGCGGACAGGAGGCTACGCCTCCGCCGGCCCCGGTGCAGGTGACTTACGGCGATGTGGAGCCGGTCACGTTGTTGGTCAGCCGTGAAGATGTGCTGGTGCTGAAGTACCTTGAGGAGATGGGCGCGGACTTGGATTTGGTGTTGCGTCCGGCGGGATACACCGCGCCGGTCATTCAAACGCAACCGGTGTGGCTGCGTTATGTTCTTGACAAGTACCAACTTCCCACCGAGCCTTCTGATCTGCCGGTGGCGTTGGCGACGGTGCGCTCACAGCCCTTGGAACTCACTCCGGCTACGCCTCCGGCGCAAGAGCAAGCAAAGTAAAGGTGAACTATGGCCGATAAAATTCGTGTGATGATTGTGGATGATATTGCGGAAACGCGGGAGCAATTGCGCAAGCTGCTTTCGTTTGAGCCGATGATTGAAGTGGTGGCTATGGTGGGCAGCGGAGAAGAGGCCATTGAGGCAGTCCCCAAAACCCTCCCCGATGTGATTTTGATGGACATCAACTTGCCCGGCATTGATGGCATCAAAGCTACGGGCAAGATTGTAGAGTTAATGCCCGCCGTACAAGTGATTATGCTCTCCGTGCAGGGCGAGACTGACTACATGCGCCGGGCTATGATGGCCGGGGCGAGGGATTTCCTCACCAAGCCGCCCGGAGCGGATGAGTTGTTAGACGCGATCAATCGGGCGTACAGCCAGCGGAAGCGCATGGTCACCGGCACGTTAGTCCCAATGATGGGCGGAGCGCAGCCGGTTGCTCCGGCAGCTCCGACCAAGCACGCCAAAGTCATCGCGGTGTACAGCCCCAAGGGTGGAACCGGCTGCACCACGTTAGCGGTGAATCTGGCGGTGGGGCTGCAAATCTCGCTGGGCGCGGATTACAAGATCGGCATTGTGGATACCAATCTCCAATTTGGGGATGCGGCGGTCTTTATGAAGATTCAACCGCCGCGCTCGCTGGCCGATCTGGCCCCGCACGTCCAGGATATGGACATTGAGATTTTGCGCAACATCCTGATCCCGCATGCTTCCGGGGTGAGCTTGTTAGCCGCTCCGCCCGCGCCGGAGGATGCGGAAGTCTTTCACGATGGCGGCGTGGATGATAACGGCGCGAACAACACGCTCAAATCCATTTTGGAGTTCGTGCGTGGGGAGTTCGATTACTTGATTCTGGATACGGCGCACCAAGTGGATGAGATGATGCTGGCCATTTTGGATATCAGCGACTTGTTGCTCGTAGTGACCCGTCCCACAATCCCCGAAATTCGGGGTGCCAGGTTGTTCGTGGGCTTGCTCCAACGTCTGGAGTATCCGATGGAGCAGGTGAAGCTGGTCATCAACGGCGTGGACAACAAGCGGATGGGCATCCAGCCGGAAGCAATTGAGCGGGCAATGATGCCGGCGTTGGCAAAGCTGCCGTATGATGAGCGTACCGCCTTGCGGGCGGCCAATTACGGTGAACCATTGGTGTTGAAGGGCGGTCGCACGCCGCTGGGGATGGCGATGCTGAACTTTGCCAAAAGCGTACAAGGTCTCTTCCGCGAACAGGAGGCCGAGGAGCCGGCTGCCGCCGCTCCCACGAGGCGTAATGCTCCTAAACGTGCCGGATTAGGCCGTCTCTTGTAGGAAATTGGAGGTAAATAGTGTCTCTCTTGCGCAGAATGGAAAAGAAAAGCCCCTCGCAATCTACGGCGAAACGTCCTCCCACGGGAGGAAAGAAGCAGGGCGTGCAACGTCGCCCGGTGCCTCGGGCCAGGGATGCGTACAAAGATTTGAAGACGCGCGTCCAGAACCGCCTGATCGCGGACTTGGACCCCACGATGGACGTTTCCCAGACGGCGGAGGTGCGGGCCACGATCCGCGAGATGTACGAAGCGATCCTTCAAGAAGAGAGCATCGTCCTGGGGCGCAAGGAGCGTGAGGCTCTCTTTGAGCAGATTGTGGCCGAGATTTTGGGGTTGGGGCCGCTGGAGCCGCTGCTGGCCGATGATTCGGTCTCTGAGATCATGGTCAATGGCCCCAAGAAGATTTTTGTGGAGCGTAAAGGACGGTTGCAGCGGGTCAACATCACTTTTGAATCAAACGACCACTTGATGCGCATCATTGAGCGCATTGTGGCTCCGTTGGGACCTGTCTCTTATACACATCT
>WFQZ01000319.1 GCA_015486785.1 Thermoflexales bacterium | reverse complement strand
GCATCAAGTCCATCCGCGCTGCCGCCGCGCCGGCGGATACGGATTACTACTTCTTTATGGTGGACTGCACCAAAAATGACGGCTCGCACGTCTTCGCCAAGACGGAAGCGGAGCACATGGCCAACTTCAACCGCTGCGGGGGCGTGATCGGCAGCCCGTAGGCAGACCCGGCACGCGAGGCCCCGCACCACAAACGCTTGACAGGCAATTGCTTTCCCTTATGATTGCGTGCCGTTGCCGCGCCTGAACTTCTAGCCCGGCGGCACACAGGGAAAACTATGACCGAACAAAAATTTATTGCCTATTGCGTAAAGTGTAAAGCGAAGCGGGAGATGCAAAACCCGCAGCCGGTATTCACGGCGAAGGGAAATCCGGCCATCCAGGGGACATGCCCGGTCTGCGGCACCAAGATGTTCCGTATGGGGCGCACGCCCCTGCACGAAGGAATGACGCCGCCGCCCAGACCCAAGCCCAAAGCCAAGCGGCAAGGGAAGCTGGTCATCGTGGAGTCGCCGACGAAAGCCCGTACCGTGGGACGGTTTCTGGGCAAGGGCTACACGGTGAAAGCCTCCGTGGGCCACGTGCGCGACCTGCTCCGCTCGCAACTTTCGGTGGACGTGGAGCATGACTTCACCCCCAAGTACCGCGTGCCCAACGAGAAACGCGCGGTGGTCAAAGAGCTGCAAGCCGAAGCCAAGAAAGTCACCGAAGTGTACTTGGCCACCGACCCGGACCGTGAAGGTGAAGCCATCGCCTGGCACCTGAGCGAAGTGCTGGGGCTGGAGCCGGAACGCAGCAAGCGGGTGGTCTTCCACGAAATCACCGATCACGCCGTGGAAGAGGCCTTCGCGCACCCCGGCGGCATTGACATGAACAAAGTCAACGCCCAACAAGCCCGCCGCCTGCTGGATCGGCTGGTGGGATACAAACTCAGCCCGCTCCTGTGGCGCAAAATCCGCGGCCATCTCTCTGCCGGACGGGTGCAGTCGGTCGCCCTGCGGCTGGTGGTGGAGCGAGAAAAGGAAATCGAGCAATTCACGCCGGAGGAATACTGGACGCTTGATGCCGAGCTGCGTCCGATCCACGGCGAAGGCCACCGCAAGCCACGCCCCTTCAAGGCGCGATTGGTGCGCATCCGGGGGCAAGAGGCGCAGCTCAAAAGCAAGGCCGACGTCGACCCGCTGCTGGCGGAGCTGGAACGAGCCACCTACACCGTCTCCAAGGTCAAAGAGGGGCAGCGACGGCGCAAGCCAGCCGCTCCCTACACCACCAGCACGATGCAGCAGGAAGCCTCGCGCAAGCTGAAATTTCAAGCGCGGCGCACGATGCGCGTGGCGCAGCAACTCTACGAGGGGTTGGACGTGGGGAACGGGCAGCCGGTCGGGTTGATCACCTACATGCGTACCGACAGCACCAACGTCGCCAAGCAAGCGCAGCAAGAAGCCCGCGCTTACATCACCCAGGTCTACGGAGCGGACTTTCTGCCGCCCAAGCCGCCGGTCTACAAGACCCGCGCCAAGGGAGCGCAAGAGGCGCACGAGGCGATCCGTCCCACCAGCGTGCTGCGCACTCCCGACGCTATGAAGCCCTACCTAAGCTCAGAGCAATTCCGCCTGTACAACCTCATCTGGCGGCGATTCGTCGCCAGCCAGATGACCGCCGCCGTCTACGAGACGCGCAACGTCGAGATTCTGGCCGGTTCGGAAGCGGAACGCCCGTACCTGTTCCGCGCCTCCGGCTCCACGATGCGCTTCCCCGGCTACTTGGTAGTCTACGAAGAGACCCGCCCCGATAACGACAAAGCGGAGAAGACGCAACAAATCCCGCCGCTCGCGGCAGCCGATCCGCTCACCCTGATCCGCTTGCTGCCGGAGCAGCACTTCACCCAGCCACCGCCGCGCTACACAGACGCCACGTTGATCCGCACGATGGAGGAGTACGGCATCGGGCGGCCCTCCACCTACGCCACGATCCTCTCCACGCTGACCCAGCGGGGATACGTCTCACGCGAGAAGCGGCGTTTCATTCCCACCGAAACCGGCATCCTGGTCAATGAAGTGCTGGTGAAGCACTTTTCCGACCTGATCAACGTGGATTTTTCCGCCAAGATGGAAACGGAATTGGACAAAGTGGCCGCCGGGGAAATGGATTGGGTGGCTTTGCTGCGGGAATTCTACGAGCCGTTTGCGGCAGACCTGGCACGGGCCGAGGTCGCCATCCCCAAAATC
This sequence comes from Thermoflexales bacterium, assembly GCA_015486785.1. Taxonomy (GTDB): domain Bacteria; phylum Chloroflexota; class Anaerolineae; order B4-G1; family SLSP01; genus S014-19. The sequence goes on along the minus strand of WFQZ01000319.1, from coordinate 742 downwards.
GAGCAGATTGAGTACGTGGGGCGGGATTGCCCGGAATGCGGCAAGCCGCTCATCGTCCGCTGGGGACGATACGGGAAGTTCATCGGCTGCTCCGGCTTTCCGCAATGCCGTTACACCGAGCCGTGGTTGGAGAAGATCGGCGTCAAGTGCCCCAAGTGCGGCGAAGGCGACATCGTGATCAAGCACTCCAAGAAGCGCGGCAAGGCCGGGCGCATCTTCTACGGCTGTTCCCGCTGGCCGGAGTGCGATTTCGTTTCGTGGAAGCGTCCGCTGGCGACACGCTGCCCCAAGTGCGGCGGGACGCTCGTCTTGCAGCGCAAGGATACCGCGCAGTGCCTCGCTTGCGGCGCACAGTACCCCTTGAGCGAGTTGGGGGAAGAGGTCGGCTAAGCCCCAGGAGGCTATTTTGATGAAACGACTCGTGCTCTGGCTGTTATTGCTGGGATTGACGGCGGCTTGTGCGCCGCGCGTAGATTCGCCACTTTCGCCACCGGCCACCCCCACGCCGCAAGTCTTCAGCGGCACGCAGGCGTACACGTGGGTGGAAAAGCAATGTGCGCTAGGGGCGCGGGTCACGGGGACGGAGGCCAACCGCCAGGCCGGCGATCAGTTCATCGCTGCGCTGCGGGCGGACGGCTGGCAAGTCCAAGAGCAAACGTTCACGTACCGCGATACGCCGGTGCGCAACATCCTGGCGTGGAAGGGCGACGGCCCGGCGGTGCTGATCGGGGCACATTACGAC
>WFQZ01000318.1 GCA_015486785.1 Thermoflexales bacterium | reverse complement strand
CGTCGCCGCGCGGCAGGATCAGCGTCAGCGGGCCGGGCCAGAATCGCGCGGCGAGGGTGCGGGCCAGCGGCGGGATGGCGCGGGCGACCAGCGGCAAGGTTTCCACATCCGCCAGGTGAACGATGAGCGGATCGTGGGACGGGCGTTCCTTGGCGGCGAAGATGCGCCGCACGGCTTCCCCGTCGAGCGCGTTCGCGCCCAGGCCGTAGACCGTCTCGGTGGGGAAGGCCACCAATCCGCCCCGGCGCAGCACGGCAGCCGCCTGAGCGATGATGTCCGCCTCCGGTGCGCGGGCGTTTACGGTTAATACCAAGGTTTTCATTCGGTCAAGCATGTTTCCAAAGCCACCAGGATAGCAGCGGGTTGAGCGGGTGCAGGGATTTAGTCCACAGGCCGACGTAGCGCACCACCCGCCCCCCGAAACCGCGCTTGAAGCGGTACACGCCCCACAGGCCGTCGGATCGTTGGGTGAAGTTGGCTTCCAATGTGGCCTCGTCCTCGTCGGGAATGCCCCACAGGTCGTAGAGAGCGCAGGATCGCGCCTTGGCCCAGCGAATGGCGGCCCATTGCAGGGCATAGGTGGGCATCGCGCGGCGGTGGCTGTTGGCGGATGCGCCGTAGAGATACCACGATTTGGCGCCCAGCGCGGCCACGATGATAGCGGCCACGATCTCGCCGTCGATTTCGGCCAGGAGCAAAGTGCCATTGCCGGTGCGCCGGAGCATTTCCAGCACACGGCGGTAGTACGACTCGCGGCGCACACCGAATTCATCCCGCCGACCGGTTTCCTGCATCAAGCGGAAGAAGGCGGGGAAGTCATCCAATGTGCCTTCGCGGGTCGTGACGCCGCGTCGGGCCGCGAGGCGGATGTTGTAGCGGGTCTTTTGTTTCATCCGCGCCAGGATGGTCTCCTCCGGCGGCGTGAGGTCGATTTGAATGGTGCGCGGCGGTTGGATGGGGTGCGGCGCGGGCTGCCAGCCCAGGGCGTGCAATTGCTCACGGACGGCGGGCAGGTCCGGCCATTCCGGTTCAAGCCACAAGGCCCAGGCGCGGCGGCGGCGGGCGGCTGATTCTATCGCGGTGAGCAGGGCGGTGAGCAAGACGCGATCCTGCCAATCCACCACCGGGCCACGGGGCAAGTAGGCAACCGTCCCGGCGTGCAGCGGCAGCGGTTTGTAGAGGAGCTGCGCTCCGCCGTTTTCCTGGGCGATGATCTCGCGATCCCAACCCAGAGCGGCTTTGACTTGGCCCCAACCGGCGGTTTGCAGGAGATGTCCGGCGGGATGTGCCGCCACAAAGGCGTCCCACGCTCCGGAGTTCATACGTGCTCCGGCTTTTGGGCCACGATCAGCAGGCCGCTGCCCACGCCCTCAGGCGGGACATCCAGCTCGTAGAGCCTGCGCCAGCGGCTGCTCAAGCGGCGCACGATCCAGCGGCGCAGCCACGCTTGGTAGCCGAGTTTGCGCAGGCGCGGGGAGGCCAGCAGGCGGTAGAGCCAGCGGCTTTGGGGATAGATGCCGTAGGTGTGATTGGCGCGATCCCAGGCGGCGGCGGTTTCGGCGGGGATGTAGTAGCGGCTGAGTTGCAGGCGCAAGCCGACTTCGGCCAACATTTCCGCCCAGCGGGCGGGATCGGGATAGCGATAGTGCGCCAGGAAGTGATCCACGCCGTCGGCGTAGGCGGCTGCGCCGTTGAAGTCGCCGACTTCAACCCGCGCTCGGTATCCCGCCAGCAGACGGCGGAAGGCGTCGCTGGGCACGGTGGCGATGAATTTCCCGCCGGGGCGGAGCACACGGGCGGATTCGGCCAGCACCGGCATCAGGTCGGGGATGTGTTCCAACACGGAGTTGCTGTAGACGGTGGCGAAGGTGGCATCTGGATAGGGCATGGCGTCGCCTTGCGCCTGCTGAACCTCGGCGTACATGCCGGTGGCGGCAGCTTTGCGCACTTGCTCCGCCCACGGATCAAAGCCGCATTCAATGGGGGCTTCGTCGGCGAAGAGCACTTGGGAGATCAGGCCGTCACCGCAGCCGAGGTCCAGGATCGGGCGGTCGAAGGGGACTGCGGCCAGGACACGCAGTTCAACGGCTCGCCAGAGAGCGACCGGCGGAGCGAACCAGTATTGCGACAGCAATAGCGTCAGATAATCACGCCGTGGATCGGGCATTCGTTTTTCACCTCGGATGGCAAATTTGGTAACACGCGCTCTTTTGTAACACGAAAGAGCGATAGAGCAAACCTGGCGAGGCTTGTCAAATTGACTGTGGCAAGTAATATTACCCGGTACAGTCCACAAGGTTACGTATGAGCAAAGGAGAAATCATGCCCACAGAGAGGAAAGTCGTTCTGATTACCGGTGCTTCGAGCGGTATTGGGGCCGCTTGCGCGACGCATCTGGCCGGATTGGGGTATCGGGTCTACGGGACAAGCCGCCGTCCCCGCCCGGAGATCACGGCTTATGAGATGCTCCAAATGGATGTGCAGGATGATGCGGCGGTGGCCGCCGGGGTGCGGCAGATTTTGGAACGCGAGGGGCGCATTGATGTGGTGCTCAACAACGCGGGCATCTCTTACGGCGGCAGTATTGAGGATGTCTCGCCGCAGGAGGCTCACGATCAGATGGAGACGAATTTCTTCGGCGTGCTGCGCGTGAGTCAAGCGGTGCTGCCGACGATGCGGGCGCAGCGCAGCGGGTTGATCATCAACGTAAGTTCTATTGCCGGGCGGATCGCGCTCCCGTTCCAGACGTTGTACAGTGCTTCCAAGTTCGCCGTCGAGGGGCTGACCGAGTCGCTGCGCATGGAGGTCAAGGCTTTCGGCATCCACGTGGTGTTGTTGGAGCCGGGGGATTTGCGCACCGAGTTGACCGATCACCGCAAGCATGCCGCCGCCGCGCTGACGAATCCGGCGTATCAAGGACAGTATCAGCTTGCGGCGGAGCGGGCGGCGTCCGACGAACGAAACGGCGGCGATCCTATCTTGGCGGCGCGGATGGTGGCGCGGATCATCGCTACGCCGCGTCCGCGCTTGCGTTACGTGGTCGGCCCGGTGTATGAATCGGGGGCGTTGTTCCTCCGCTGGCTGCTGCCGCACCGTATCTTTGAATGGGCAATGATGAAATACTATCGGGTTGATCCTAAAAATTATTCATTGTGAGGGTAAGATATGAAGCAAAACGGTCGTTTGGTGTTCCCCTTCACCGCTATTGTGGGACAGGAACGGATGAAGCGGGCTTTGATTTTGAACGCGATCAACTTTCGCATCGGCGGGGTGTTGATTCGCGGGGAACGGGGCACGGCGAAGTCAACGGCGGCACGAGCGTTGGCGGCGTTGCTCCCGGACATCACGGTGGTGGCGGACGATCCTTTCGGGTGCGACCCGGATCAACCGGCGACGTGGTGTACCAACTGTCGGGAGCGGGCCGCGCACGGGGAGTCGCTTCCCCGGGCGACGCGGCGCGTGCCGTTTGTGGAGTTGCCGGTCGGCGCGACCGAGGATCGCGTGGTGGGGACGCTGGATATTGAGCGGGCGATCCAGCAGGGAGAGCGTCATTTTGAGCCGGGGGTGCTGGCGGCGGCCAATCGCGGTATCTTGTACGTGGACGAGGTCAACTTGCTCGACGATCACATCGTGGATGTGCTGCTGGACGCGGCGGCGATGGGCGTCAACACCATTGAGCGCGAGGGGATTTCTTTCCAACACCCGGCGCGGTTTATCCTGGTCGGCACGATGAACCCCGAAGAAGGGGATTTGCGTCCGCAGCTCCTGGATCGCTTTGCGCTGGCGGTGGACGTGCGCGGGATTCGTGACGCGGCTTCGCGGGTGGCGATTATGGAGCGCAACTTGGCCTTTGAGCAGGACCCGGAGGGGTTCTACGAAAAGTGGCGTCCTCAGGAGCAGGCTCTGGCGCGGCGGATCGAGGAGGCGCGGCGGTTGTTGCCGGAGGTGCGGTACGCTCGCGCCGATCTGGCGACCATCGCCGAGATGATGTCCGGCTTGGGGGTGGATGGGCATCGCGCGGACTTGGTGATCCTGAAGACGGCCATCGCGCACGCAGCGTGGGAAGGCCGTCAGCGCGTGAACGATCACGACATTGTCTTGGCGGCGGAGCTGGCGTTGCCGCATCGGCTCAAGCGGCGTCCGTTTGATGATGATGTCACCATTGAGGAGTTGGATAAACTGGTGACGAAGTCACGCGAACGGAGCAAGGACGCGCCGGACTACGAAACGCAGTCTTCTGAGGGCGAACAGCCGGGGGAGAGCCACGAAAAAAAAGTCCCGAAGTTGAGGTGAGCGACGCCGAGGCCCCTGATGCCACCTCGCCTCAACTGACAGAGATTGAAACAGAAGTTCCGCAATGGCCCACGGACGGGAAATGGTGGGAGGGCGGCAAGTTCATCCAGCCGGAGGGGATTTTCAATCCTCGGCGGTTGGATACGCCGCAAGATCGGCGCACACGCGCGATGGACGGGAAGCGCAGCCGCACGCTCACCTCGCTCAAACGGGGGCGGTATGTGATGGCGCGGCCTGCGCCCAATGCAGCCTCGGATCTGGCGTTTGATGCTACGCTGCGGGCGGCGGCGGTCTATCAGAAGGAGCGCAAAGATCGCAGTGCGGAGGCCGGGCCCGCGCTCCACCTGCGGACGCAGGACTTTCGCAAGAAAGTCCGCGTGCGACGGGCCGCCAATCTGATCATCTTTGCGGTGGATGCCTCGTGGTCAATGGCCGTTTCGGAACGCATGGAGGCCACCAAGGGCGCGGTGCTCTCTCTGCTGACCGATGCCTATCAGCGGCGGGATCGGGTCGGGCTGGTGGTGTTCCAGAAGGATCGCGCCACGCTGGCCTTGCCGCCGACCAACAGCGTCACGCTGGCGAAGAAGATGCTGGTTGATCTGCCGGTGGGCGGGAAGACGCCCTTGGCGGCAGGCCTGTGGCTCGCGCTACACACCATCAAGCAAGAGCTGCGCCGCTTCCCGGAACTGCGCCCCTTGCTGGTGGTGCTCACCGACGGGGCGGGCAACGTTTCAATGGGCAATCAGCCGCCGCAGTTGGAAGCGTACCGCATTGCGGAGCAAATCCACGAGCTAAACATCCGCTCCATCGTCATCAACATGGAAGATGCGCGGTTCGATAAGGG
>WFQZ01000317.1 GCA_015486785.1 Thermoflexales bacterium | reverse complement strand
CCTGGGGCGGTGGTCATCTTTGAGTTTCTGGAGCGGCACTGGCCTACCCTGGTCAACGGCATCGAGAGCAAGGTGATTCCCAAGACCAACAATACGGTGGAATTGGTCATCAGGCACTTTGACCGGCACTATCAGAATTTCTGTGGCTTCGAAAGTATCGCGAGTGCTCAACTCTTCCTGGGGGTCTTTGAGAAGCTCTATCGCTTCACACCCTTCTCGCAAGATGCTCAACCCGGGATTCGGGGCAAGTGCCCGCTAGAGTTGGCCGGTTATGACATCAGCCAGATGCCAATGGCTTCCCTTTGCGCCGGTCTGAGCGTCGCCTGGCCTTTGGAGGTAACTCGGAATTATGTCCCAAACTCGTGACGCTCTCGTTTGGCCGAACCCTCGCCGCTCCTCGCTGATGTTATAATTGGTTGTAGAGGTGCGGCGCACTTTTGAAGTGCGTCGCACCTTAAATTAAGGAGGCCAACCGATGTTCAATATGTCACCGGATGTTTTAGTGGGACGCTTGATTGTCCTGTTGCTGTGTATCCCGATTCACGAATGGGCGCACTGTTGGGTTGCTTCCCTGCTGGGCGATCCCACGCCGGAGCAGGAAGGGCGGCTCAATCTGAATCCCATGACGCACTGGGACCCGTTCGGCTCGCTGATGATCCTGTTTTCCGGCTGGGGCTGGGGCCGTGCGGCGCGGGTCAATCCCTACAAGATGCGCCGCGTTTCCAATCCCCGCGTGGGCATGGCGATCACGGCCTTCGCCGGGCCGTTATCTAACCTCATCTTGGCGGCGATCTTCGTGCTGCCTATCCACCTGGGGTTGCTGGCGCATCTATCGCCGAACGTGGGGGACAAGGTGTTGAATTTATTGTTCTGGATCGCGGCGATCAACATCAGCTTGGCCGTGTTCAACCTGATCCCCATCCCGCCGCTGGATGGAGCGAGGATTCTTGTAGGCGTCGCCGCGCCGCGCGTCGGCGATTTCATCGTCAGCCTGGAACCGATTGCGCCTTACCTGCTGTTGGTCGTGTTCTTCGTGCTGCCGTCCATAGGGCTGGACCTGGTTTCTTGGATGGTCTCGCCGGTGGTGAACGGGCTGCTCTCGCTGTACCTAGGGTGGGGATGGTAGCTGCGCGGGCTGCGTATCGGGTGACGCAGTTTTTCCGCACCGTGCGGGACATGGTCTCGCCGGTGGACGAGGCTTATGCGGCGGCGCGATTATCGCCCGCGCTGCGCCGCGTTTTCAAGCGCATGTCGCGCGTGGATCGGCTTCACTGCATCGCCGTCTGCCGCACGCTGGAGCGGCGCGGCTGGCACGACCCGGATTTGCTCACGGCGGCCTTGCTCCACGACGCGGGGAAGGCCCTCGCGCCGCCGCGCCTGTGGGAGCGGGTGTTGGCGGTGCTGATGGAGCACTTCGCGCCCCGGCTGGCGTCCCGCTGGGCGGCAGGCGAGCCGCGCGGCTGGCGGCGCAGCTTCGTGATCCGCGTGCAGCATCCCGCGTGGGGCGCGGCGATGGCGCAGGAGGCCGGGGCCTCGGAGCGGGTCGTCTCGCTCATCCGCCGCCACCACGACCCTGCGCCGAGCGATCCGCTGCTGCAAGCACTCCAGGAGGCCGACGAATGAGCAAGCTCCCGCTGGTGGTCATCGTGGGGCCGACGGCGGTGGGCAAGACGACGCTGGCTTTGCGCCTGGCCCAGACGTTCCCCGTGGAGGTCATTTCGGCGGACTCGCGGCAGCTTTACCGCTACATGGACATCGGCACGGCCAAGCCCACCGCACAGGAGCGGCGCACAGTGCCTCATCACCTGATTGACGTGGCCGACCCGGATGATCCGGTCAGCCTGGCGCGGTACTTGCGCCTGGCGCGGGCGGCCATCGCCGAGGTGGCGGCGCGGGGCAAGCTGCCGTTGCTCGTCGGCGGGACGGGGCAGTATGTGCGGGCGTTGGTGCAGGGCTGGCAAGTCCCCGAAGTGCCGCCCGATGCGGCCTTGCGGGCGGAGTTGGAAGCGCAGGCGGCACGTGATCCGCAAGCCTTGTGGGCGCGGTTGATGTCGCTGGACCCGGAGGCGGCGTCGTTCATTGATCGCCGTAACCTGCGGCGGGTGATCCGTGCGCTGGAGGTGACGCTCAAGAGCGGGCGGCCATTCTCCGCCCAGCGGCGGCGCGTCCCGCCGCCCTACGAGGTGGTGCAGATCGGCTTGACGATGGCGCGGGAGGCGTTGTACGCTCGCGCCGATGCCCGCGTCACGGCGATGTTGCAGGCGGGCTTGTTGCAGGAAGTCCGAGGGCTGCTGGAGCGAGGGTACACCTGGGACTTGCCCGCGATGTCCGGCCTAGGCTACATCCAATTTCGGCCCTACCTGGAAGGCCGCGCCACGCTGGAGGAAGTCGCCGAGCGCATCCAACTGGATACGCACGCTTTCATCAGGCGGCAATACGCCTGGTTTCGCCCCCACGCCCCCGACATCCATTGGCTGGACGCCGCCCAGGACCCTCTTCCGGCGGCGCGGACGCTGCTCCCCGCACAATTCTAGCACTCTCGCCCTGAGAGTGCTTGACAAGATCACGGGTTATGCTATTATTTCGGCGTAACTTAGCACTTGCCTCGCGCGAGTGCTAAACATTCCAAAGCATTCAAATCACAAAACGGAGGTACAGTATGAGTGTCAAGATTCGTCCCTTGAGTGATCGTGTGGTTATTGAACCTATCGAGGAAGAGGAAACGACATTTGCCGGTGGGAAGTTGGTGCTGCCCGATACGGCCAAGGAAAAGCCGCAACAGGGCAAGGTGCTCGCCATTGGCCCGGACGTGGAAAGCGAAGATGAGGACGGCAACGTCATCGGGGTGCGGGTTGGCGACGTGGTTCTCTACGCCAAATACTCCGGCACGACGTTCAAGACCCGTGAAGGGAAAGAGTTGTTGGTTTTGCGCGAGGATGACATTCTCGGTGTGATCGAGGCGTAAGCCCGACTTAATCAAACCTATCTTTGGAAAGAAAAAGGAGAGGAACTATGGCTAAACAATTGAAGTTCGGGAGCGATGCCCGTGCAGCGTTGAAGGCAGGGATGGACGTTTTGGCGGAAGCCGTGATCACGACTTTGGGGCCGAAGGGCCGCAACGTGGCGTTGGATAAGAAGTGGGGTGCCCCCACCATCACCCACGACGGCGTGACCGTGGCGAAAGAAATCGAGTTGGAAGACCCGTTTGAAAATATGGGCGCGCAATTGCTCAAAGAGGCCGCCACCAAGACCAACGATATTGCCGGTGACGGCACGACCACGGCGACGCTGTTGGCCCACATGTTCATTGAGGCCGGTTTGCGCAACGTGGCCGCCGGTGCGAATCCTATGCTGCTCAAGAAGGGGATTCTGACCGCTGCGGAGAAGGTTGCGGCAGAGCTGAAGAACATCGCCGTGCCGGTGGAAGGCGAAGAAGGGATCGCCGATGTGGCTGCCATTTCCGCGCAGGATCGCTCTATCGGCAAGCTGATCGCCGATGTGATGAGCAACGTCGGGAAAGACGGCGTCATCACGGTGGAGGAATCCAAGGGGCTGGAGTTCGAGACCGAGTACGTGGAAGGTATGCAATTTGACCGTGGTTACATCAGCCCTTATTTCATCACCAATGCCGAATCTATGGAAGCGGTGATTGAGGATGCTTACATTCTGATCCACGATAAGAAAATCTCCGCCGTGCAAGACCTGGGGCCGATCCTGGAGAAGCTGTTGCAGAAAGGCACCCGCAACTTGGTGATCATCGCCGAGGACGTGGACGGGGAAGCGTTGGCGACCCTGGTGGTGAACAAGCTGCGTGGTCTGCTGAACGTGCTGGCGGTGAAGGCACCGGGCTTCGGTGACCGCCGCAAGGCTATGCTGCAAGACATCGCCGTGTTGACCGGCGGGCACGTGATCACCGAGGAAGAAGGGCGCAAGCTGGAAAACGCGCAGCTCAGCGACCTGGGGCGGGCCGATAAGGTCATTTCCACCAAGAACGAGACCACCATTGTCAACGGCAAGGGTGAGGAGCAGATGATCAAGGCGCGGATGGAGCAGATCAAGGCCGAGATCGAGCACTCCACCTCCGATTATGACCGCGAGAAGCTGCAAGAGCGGCTGGCGAAGCTGGCCGGTGGTGTGGCGATCATCCGTGTGGGTGCGGCCACCGAGACCGAGTTGAAGGAAAAGAAGCACCGTGTGGAAGACGCGCTGAGCGCGACCCGCGCGGCGGTGGAAGAGGGCATCGTCCCCGGTGGTGGTGTGGCGCTGCTCAATGCCGCGAAGGCGTTGGATGACCTGACGATGGAGTATTCCGAAGAGCAAGCCGGTGTGGAGATCGTGCGCCAGGCGTTGCTGATGCCGGTGCGGCGCATTGCTCAGAACGCCGGGCAAGACGGCGCGGTGATCCTGTCCGAGATTCAACGGGCGCAGCAAGAGCAACAGAACAAGCACATCGGGTACAACGTTATGACCGGTGAGTACGTGGACATGCTGGAAAACGGCATCATTGACCCGGTGAAGGTGACCCGTGGCGCGTTGTTGAACGCGGCTTCGGTGGCGGCGATGGTGCTGAGCACCGAGGCGTTGATTACCGACATCCCCGAACCCGAACCTCCAGCTCCTGCCGGTGGCGCGGGCGGAATGGGCGGAATGGGTGGAATGTACTAAACGTTCCGTTTGTGATAAACAAAAGGCGTGGCCGCGAGGTCACGCCTTTTTTGTTGCCCGCTGCTCGCGGTACAGGCGATGGTAAGTCTGCCACTCGTAGTAGCCCATCAGCAGGGAAAGCAGCAGCCCGTAGCCGTGGTCGCGCCAGCCGTGGAGGGTGATGAACCGCCACCAGACGTGGCGGACAAATTGCGTGTAGGGCGTGTAGCTGCGGGGACGCACGCCCTTATGCCGCAGGATGTCAATGGCGTAGTTGGTGTACTTGCGCTGTTTGGCGATGAATTGCGCCAGCGAGTCGTAGTTGTAATGGATGAGCGGTTGGCGCAGGTATCCGGCTTCGCCTGCGAGGACGGCTTCTTCGTGAACCGCTCTCGTGGGATCGTAGTGTGCGCGGTCACGCCGCAAAAGGCGCAGTTGGTAATCGGGCCACCAGCCCGCGCCGCGCATCCGATGCCCGAAGATCAAGTTGTGGCGCGGAATCCACCAGCCCACCTCGTCCCGCCCGATGACTTGGCGCACTTCGGCGGCTACGGCGGGCGTGGCCCGCTCGTCGGCATCCACGAAGAAGATCCAATCGGCGGGCACGTGCTCCAAGGCCACGTTGCGTTGCCGGGAGTAGTTCTCGAAGCGGTGTTGCAGCACTTCCGCACCGGCGGCGCGGGCCAGGGAGACGGTTGCGTCCTCGCTGTAGCTATCAAGCACGACGACGGCATCGGCCCAGTGGAGGCTGGCGATGCAGTCCGTGATGTGCCGCGCCTCGTTGAGCGTCAGGATGACGGCGGCCAGCATCGCTCAAGCTCCGCGCCGCAGGAAGACCGCCAGTCCCAGGAGCAAGGCCGTCCCTTCCAGGAGCAGGGCGATGATCACCGGCCAGTCTGTGGGCGCGGCTGAATCCACCGGCGGCGGGGTGGGGAGCGGCGTCCAGG
>WFQZ01000316.1 GCA_015486785.1 Thermoflexales bacterium | reverse complement strand
GTGTAGGAAAGGTTCAGCCGCGCGAACTCGATTTGCTGCGGATGGTACACGCCCAGCTCGTCCAGAAACCAATCGTACAAGGGACGGTGATCTTCAAACTCCAGCGTGCAGATGGAGTGCGTGATCCCCTCAATGGAATCCTCCAGGCCGTGAGCGAAGTCATACATCGGATAGATGCACCATTGATCGCCGGTGCGGTGATGGTGTGCGTGCAAGATGCGGTAGATGATCGGGTCGCGCATGTTCAGGTTGGGCGAACTCATGTCAATTTTGGCCCGCAACACCCGCGCACCATCGGGGAATTCCCCGGCCCGCATGCGCTTGAACAAGTCCAAGTTCTCTTCCACGGAGCGATTGCGGTACGGGCTTTCCTTGCCCGGCTCGGTGAGCGTGCCGCGATAGGCGCGGATTTCCTCCGCGCTCAAGTCGTCCACGTAAGCCTTGCCGGCCTCAATGAGCTGGATCGCATACTGATACATCTGCTCGAAGTAATCCGAGGCGTAAAACAACCGCTCTTCCCAATCGTGCCCCAGCCAACGCACATCTTCTTGGATGGATTGGACATACTCATCCCCCTCTTTGGTGGGGTTCGTATCGTCAAAGCGCAAGTTGCACTTTCCGCCGTAGTCCTCGGCAATCCCAAAGTTCAAGTTGATGGACTTGGCGTGCCCGATGTGCAAATAGCCGTTTGGCTCCGGCGGGAAGCGAGTGTGAACGCGCCCGCCAAATCTGCCGGTACGGTTATCCTCATCAATCATCGCGCGGATAAAATCCGACGGCTTCCGCTCCTGTTGCGTGTTAGAGTCTCCCATAACGTCCCTCCATACTGTTCAGCGGAGCGAGAGTCTCCCGCTCTCTGTAATTACCACTAAAAAAGGGGCGATGGCACGTTGCGCATCGCCCCTGGGTACGCTTCCCCGACAATTCCCGAAAGGTACTGGGGAGCAGGCTCCCTGTAACACCCGGAAAACACACCTTACCGTTGCTTCTTCCCAGACCTGGCGGGGTTCGGAGGCTTCCGCCGCACAGGACCCACGCCCCAGCACCCTTCGGACATTGTCTTTTGCTCCGTGCCGTGCAAGGAAGTTCGTACACCGGAGCAATGGTAGCGGAATCTGCGAGTGTGTCAAGGTGCAAGGGGCGAAAAATCTTCCGCGAAAGACCTTCCGCCCCAACGGAATCTACGCTTCTAGCTCCAGAATATCTTGTAGCGCGGGGATGTAGTAGCGGTTAGCATACTCCTTGACCATCCGGCGGGTGGAGAAGTACGGCCCCACCGTGCGGATCGATTCCTTCATCGTCTTGATCCAGCCGTGAGGCAAGCCATCGTATTCGCGCTTGTAGTACAGCGGCACGACTTCTTCTTCCAGCACCCGATAGAGCGCGTCGGCATCGGCATCGTCTTGCCGCCCGACATCGTCATAAGTCACGCCTGGGTCAATCGCCCATCCGTTGCGCCCGTTGTACGCCTCGGCCCACCAACCGTCCAGCACGCTCAGGTTGATGACGCCGTTGAACGCGGCCTTCATCCCGCTGGTGCCGCTGGCTTCCATCGGCTTGCGCGGCGTGTTGAGCCACACATCCACGCCTTGCACCAGGTAACGCGCCACGTGCATATCGTAATCTTCCACAAAGGCGATCCGTCCGCCGAACTCCGGATTGCGGCTGAGGTTGTAAATCTCTTGCAGCAACCGCTTGCCGGGATCGTCGGCGGGGTGCGCTTTGCCCGCGAAGATGAATTGCACCGGCTGATAGCGGTCGTGAATGATGCGCTTGAGCCGCTCAATATCGCGGAAGATGAGATTGGCCCGCTTGTAGGTGGCGAAGCGGCGGGCGAAGCCGATCACCAACGCCCCCGGATCCAGGAACAACCCCGCCGGCAACAATTGATCCGGCGGAATGGCGCGGTTGATGTATCCTTCTCGCGCCCGCTCGCGGATCGCGGAAAACATCTTGTGTTTGAGGTGCTTGTGCGCTTCCCACAATTTCTCGTCGGGGATCTCGTCGAGCCGCGCCCAGATGAGCGGCTCGTCCTGCCGAGCCACCCAATCGGGGCTGACGTATTGCCGATACAACCGGTGCATCGCCTCACCCGCCCACGAGGATAAATGCACGCCGTTGGTCACGTGCCCAATCGGCACGTCCTTCTCCTCGCGCTCCGGCCACAGCCCGTGCCACATCTGCCGCGCCACCTGACCGTGCAACTTGCTCACCCCGTTGGCGCGTTTGGACATCTGCAACGCCAGCTTGGTCATATTGAACGACATCCCGTACCCGGCGTCGTAGCTGCCCAGCGCGAAGAACGATTCACGGCTCAAGCCCAACTGCGGCCAGAAGCCGCCGAAGTATTTGTCAATCAGATCAAAAGAGAAGGCATCGTTGCCCGCCGGCACCGGCGTGTGCGTGGTGAAGATCGTGCTGGCCTGCACGCGCTCCCGCGCCTCCTCGAAGCTCAGCCCCTGAGCGACGTACTCCCGCAGCCGCTCCAACGTCATAAACGCCGAGTGCCCCTCGTTGATGTGCCAGACTTTAGGCTCCAGCCCCAACTTGCGCAGGACGTACACGCCGCCGAAGCCCAAGAGGATTTCCTGTTGGATGCGGGTCTCGCGGTCGCCGCCGTACAGCCGCGCCGTCAATTGCCGATCCCACGGCGCGTTCTGCTCCACATCCGCATCCAGCAGATAGAGTTGCGCCCGACCGGCCTGCACCTTCCACACCAGCAAATGGATGTCACGATCCCCGACCCGCACCTTGATCAAACAAGGCTCGCAATGCTCCTTGCCCGTGACCGGGCGCATCGCTACCTCCACCGCATTCAGCGGCGGATAGATCGCCTGCTGCCAACCGCTGGCGTCAATCCGCTGGCGGAAGTACCCTTGCTCGTACAAAAATCCCACGGCGATGAACGGCAAGCCCAGGTCACTGGACTCCTTGGTGTGATCGCCCGACAAAATCCCCAGGCCGCCGGAGTAGATGGGCAGCGAGGTGTGCAACCCGAACTCGGCGGAAAAATAAGCGATTGGGTGATGGTGCAGCTCTGGGTACGTCGTCGTGTACCACGAATCCCCATTGCGGATATCGCGATCCATGTGCATCAACACCGCATCGTAGTCGCGCAGGAAAATCGGGTCTTTGGATAGCTCCACCAGCCGCTCGCGCGAGATTTCACGCAGAATGCGCACCGGATTATGGCGCGTCGTGGTCCACAAAGTGCGGGCCAGCCGCTTGAACAAGTCGCGGGAAGCGCGGTGCCACGACCACCAGAAGTTGTACGCCAAGTCCTCCAGCCGCGCGATGCGTGGCGGGAGTTTCTCTTGCAGGTCAATAGACTCCGGGTCTGTCATAATAATCTCCTCCGTTTTGAAATTACGGCCTGGCCCAGACGATCAACACAAACACTAACAGCGCGCCGCCGGCGAACTCCAGCACGACGCGCGGGGTCAGGCGGTCTAGCAGATACTGATAGCCGATTCCGCTCCACAAGTACAAAACCAACGTGAGCAAGGTCGCACTTGTCCAAGAAGAAATCGGCCAGTATCCCAAAACCCAAGCCATCTCGCCGAGCAGCAGGGCGAGGATGCCGCTGAACAGCAAGACGATGGGCAATGACGCGCCGCTGGCACTTAGCAGCTCCAGCGAAAGCAGTCCTCCCACCAGCACGAGCGCAGGCCCGGTGATCAAAGCCCGTTCACGACTGCCGAGGATGATGGTGAACAGGATAAACCCGATCAGGTAATTGAGGATATTCAAAGTGACCCGCGCCCCGGCATTTCCCGAATCGTCGGGCGCGACGGTGCGATAGCTCAAGTGGATCAGCCAGCCGAGCAACGCCGCCCCCAGCAACAACGTCCCCAGCCACACCGGCCACGCATAGGATTGCACCAGCAGCAGCGAGACCAGCAACGCGCCCATTGAGGGAGAGATCAGCGCGAAGATGAGCGGACGCTCACGGTGTGCGCTCTCCGGATGCTCGTGAACCAGCGCATACGTGCCGGTAGCGATCAGCCCGATGGTGAGCAGCGTCAACAGCCAATCGCCGCCGATGGAAAACCGCAGCGGGGAGCCGAAAATCCGTTGCACGCCCCACGTCACGGTGGGCAAATCCACAAAGCGGAACAACGTCACCCCGATCAACGTGACCGCCAGAATGATGCTGATTCTGGCCCGCTCCGCCCGCTGTGCAGTTACTTTCGACGAAATCATGGGGCGCATTCTAGCTTGAGCGATGGTTTTGTCAACGAGAACAGGCTCATATTTCCGCGAACTCTTGAACTGTGGTTGTTTTACTGTAGACTTCCCGCTTGAATTTTTCAGACAAAGGGGGCATCAATGACTGAATCACCTTTAGGAGAAGAACGTGAAGTACGTTCCTTTGGCGGGATCGCGGTGGACGGTGCGCCGGTAGCGTACATCATCTCATTGGCCGGCGTGGTAACAGTGCTGGCCTTCATCCCGCTGTCAGTCGTCCTGGGCGGGGGCAGCAGCTTCCCGATGAGCCAGGGCGTGTATCCGCTGGTGGGCTGGATTCTGGGGCCGGTTGCCGGCGCACTTTCCAGCAGCATCGGCGCGTTGGTGGGCGCACTGGTCGCGCCCTACACCACCAGCGTGATATGGGTCACCATCACCAGCGCGATTGTGGGCAGCTTCACCGCCGGCGCGATGGTGGACGGCGGCCCGCGCCGTCACTGGTGGATTCCGCTGGCCGCACTCTTCACCCTCAGCTACCTGCTCTACGCCGGACGTGCCGTCGTCCAAAACGGCGTGGAACTGCTCCCGGCCCTGCTCGGCTCGTTCATTGACTGGTCGGCCTTGCTGCTCTTCATCCTGCCCACGCGCACCCTGGCCGCCCGCTGGATCGGCTCGTCCGATATGCGGCGCGTGGCGACGGGACTGTTCCTCGGCACCTGGATCGCCGCCGGACTTTCGCACCTCACCGCCTCCACGGTGATGTACTTCATCATCAACTGGCCCAATCCGGTGTGGATGATGATGGCCCCCATGGCCCCGGTGGAACACGCTGTGCGCTCGCTCATCGGCGCGGTCGTCGGCAGCGGCGTGATCGCCGGCATGAGAGCCGCCGGATTGGTCAAGCCGCGATGGGCGATGTATTGAGCGAGCCATCCACCGCGCCGGTACAACTAGCACAGGTCTCTTACCGCTACCCGTCCGCCCGTGGATTCGCGTTGCGCGACATCTCGCTCACCGTGCGCCGGGGCGAATTTCTGGGCATCATCGGGCCGACCGGCGCAGGCAAGACCACGCTCTGCCTCGCGCTCAACGGCATCGTGCCCCAGTTCTACGGCGGAAAGTTCTACGGGCGGATCACCGTCGCCGGGTTGGATACGCTCTCCGTGCCGGTCAACACGCTGGCGCGATACGTGGGCACAGTCTTTGAAGACCCGGAAACGCAGTTAGTCACCACCTCGGTGGAAAACGAAGTCGCTTTCGCGCTGGAAAATCTCAGCGTCCCCCGCGCGGAGATGCGCTCCCGCATCTCCTGGGCCTTACAAGTGGTGCGGCTGGCGGGCTACGAAAAGCGGCATCCCTACGACCTTTCCGCCGGACAGAAACAGCGGTTGGCGATTGCCGCCGCGCTGGCCGTGCGTCCCGCGCTTCTGGTGCTCGACGAGCCGACTTCCCAGCTTGACCCGATGGGCGTGCGCGAGGTCTTCGCCGTGGTGCGGCGGCTCAACCGCGAGTTGGGGATGACCTTGGTGATGGTCAGCCACGCGGCGGAAGCGATGGCCGAGTACGCGGATCGGGTGGCCGTGCTCGACGCCGGGCGGCTTGTGGCCCTGGGCACACCCCGGCAAGTGTACGCCCAAGTGGGAATGCTCCAGGGACTCGCGCTCCGCCCGCCCCAAGTCACCCGCACCTTCCACCTGATCGGGCAGTGGCGCGAGGTGCGCACGCCTCTGCCGGTGCGGATGGCCGAAGCGCGGCCCCGTCTGCCGCACTTGGCCGCGCAGCTACCGCCTTCGTGCCCGCCGCCTCCGCCGCCCGCCGAGCACCAATCGCCGCCCCAACTTTCCGTCCGGCACCTGAGCCACACATTCGGCGATGGCACGCAAGCCCTGCGCGACGTATCCTTGGAAATTCGCGCCGGGGAATATGTGCTCATCGCCGGGCAAAACGGCGGCGGCAAAACCACATTGGTAAAGCACTTCCTCAACCTCTTGCAGCCCACCGCCGGGCAAGTGCTGCTGGACGGCGTGGAGACGCGCACCCTGCCGATCAGCACCCTGGCGCGGCGCATCGGCTACGTGGCGCAGAACCCCGATCAGCAGATCTTCAGCACCACCGTGCAAGACGAAGTAGCGTTCGCGCTGCGCAACTTGGGCGTGCCGCCGGACGAAAGACGCGCCCGCGTGCGGGGAAGTCTGACAGCGATGCGCTTGTGGGAACGACGGGACGCGCATCCTCTGGCTCTGCCGCGCGGAGATCGCACGCGCGTGGTGATCGCCGCCGTGCTGGCGATGAGGCCGGATATCATCGTCTTTGACGAGCCGACCACCGGGCAAGATTTCCGGGGCGCACGGGCGATCCTGGAGATCACCCATCAGTTGCACCGGCAAGGGAAAACCGTGATCGTGATCACCCATCACCTCTACTTGATGGCCGCCTACGCCGAGCGGATGATCGTGCTGCGTGACGGGCAGCTGCTGCTCGACGCGCCGCTCCGCGCGGCCCTGCGCGAAGAACAGACTTTGGCCCAGGCGTACTTGGCCCCGCCGCAAGCGGTTCAACTGGCCCGCGCCTTGGGCCAACTCGGCGCACGCCCGATGCCCTGGATCACGCCGGAAGAGGTGGCCGCGTGCTTTGCCCCCGACGGAGGCCGCGTATGAAGCCGCTGGCCTTGCAAACAGTCGCCCGTGACTCGTACTTCACCCGCCTGGACTTCCGCACCAAGTTGCTGCTGGCCTTCGTGGTGAGCTGGGTCGCGTTCCTGTGGGAAAGCACGCTCCTGGTGGGCGGATTGGCCGGCGCGATGCTGCTTTTGTGTCTGCTGGCCGGCGTGCGCTGGGCTTACGTGCGCTCCACGCTATCCCTACTGCTGCCTTTCTTCGGCATCGTCCTGCTGACCCACGGATTCTTCAACGTGACGCAGGTGGAGCGGTTGACCGGACAACACGCGCTCACCCCGTGGTTCACCTTTCCGGCGGATTGGTGGGGCGTGGGCGGGGCGATGCTCTCCCGCGAAGGCGTGAGTTACGGGCTGAGTGTGGTCTTCCGCACGCTGACCTTGCTGCTTGTGCTGCCGCTGCTCGTCTTCACCACCGACGTGGACGATATGATCGTGGGGCTAGGGCGATTGGGCATCCCGTACAAGTTCGCCTTCATCTTTTCGGCCACCCTGCGCTTCGTGCCGCTGCTCTTTGAGGAAGCGCAGACGATCATTGAAGCGCAGCGATTGCGCGGCTTGGCGGTGGAGCACATGCGGACGCTCCGGCGGTGGCGCGTCTACGCCCGCGTCGCCGTGCCGCTGATCTTGGGATCGCTGGTCAAATCGCAGCAACTGGAGATTGTTTTGCAGGCCAAAGCCTTCTCCGGCAGCTCGCAGCGCACGTACCTGCACGAGACTCACTTACGGCGGGACGATAAGGTGTTGTTGTGCCTCGCCGCCTTGATGGGGCTGGCCGCGCTGGTCGCCTACTACGGTTGGGGGATCGGCTCGTTCGGGCATCCATAGGGGCGAAAAATTTTTCGCCCCTACCGCCCCTACCTCCGCAAATCGCGCAACTGCTCGAACAAGGCCCGCTCTTGGGGTGAAAGGCCGGTGGGCAAACGCACGTTGACCACGGCGAACAGATCGCCCCGTTGCTGCGGATGTCCCAAGCGCGGCATCCCCTTGCCCCGCAGACGGAACTTCTTGCCGTTCTGCGTCTCCGGCGGGATGCGCAGCATCACGGAGCGGCCATCCGGCAGCGGGACCGAGGCTTCGCCGCCCAGGATCGCCGTGTACAAGTCCACGTCCACGTGGGTGGTGAGGTCGCGCCCGTGCCGCTCGAAGCGCGGGTCCGGCTGCACCGAGATCACCAGGAACAGGTCGCCGGATGGGCCGCCGCCGGAGCCTGCGCCACCTTTCCCGGCCACCCGCACGCGCGTGCCGGTATCCGCCCCCGCCGGGATGGTCACTTCGAGCCGCTGATCGCCTATGTGCAGCAGCCACTTCGTCCCTTGCAGGGCTTCGGCCAGCGTGATTTGCACCGGCTGTTCGTAATCCCGCCCCCGGCGAGGCCGCTGCACCTGGCGGTACGATCCGCCGCCGGGGTAGCCGCCCAGGCCGCCGAAGAGCTGTTGGAAGAAATCGGAGAACGCGCCTTCCTGCCCTCCGAATAAGTCCTCAAAATCGCCGCCGGTGTGAATGTGAACCCGTCCGGGCCGTCCTGCCGGGCCGCCCTGCTGAGCGAACCACTTGCTCCAATCAAAATCCTCCGGTCGTCCGCCGGATTGCTGCCATTGTTTCCAATCCTTTCCCACTTGGTCGTAGAGCTTGCGTTTTTCGGGATCGGAAAGGACTTCGTAAGCCTCGTTCAGCGCCTTGAATTTCTCTTCCGCCGCCGGATTGTCGGGGTTCTTGTCCGGGTGATATTGACGGGCCAGCTTGCGATAGGCTTTTTTGATCTCCTTCTCGCCGGCGTTGCGCGGCACCCCCAAAATCTGATAGTAGTCTTGATACTCCATCGCTCACCTCCAAGGCGCGTAGATTTATTTTTACGCTGCGTCCGCTTTCTTCGCCACAATCACCCGCGCGGGACGCAAAACGCGGTCACCCAAGCGATAGCCCCGCTGTTCCTCGTCAATCACCAGCAGGTCTTCTTCTTGATCGGCGGGCGCGGGCACCATCGCCACGGCTTCGTGCCAGCTCGGATCAAAGGGCTGACCAATCGTCTCCAGCGGCTCCGCGCCGGCTTGACGCAGGACTTTGCGCATTTCGTTGTACGTCACCTGGATGCCCTGATGATGGGGATCGTCCGGGTCCAGGTGCTCCACGACTTTCTCCAGGTTGTCCATCACCCGCAAGAACCCTTGGAGCAGCATGCGTTTGTCTTGCGCCACGCGATCATCGGCCAGCCGCCGCTGCCGCTTGCGGAAGTTGTCCATCTCGGCTTGCAGACGCAAGGCTTTATCTTGCCAATCTATTTCCGGCTGCGGGGCCGCTTCTTCCGCCGCGCCTTCGCCCGCGTCTTCAACGACGGTCTCTTCGGGCACGGGCGTCAGTTCCTCGGACTCCGCGACCGGCTCTTCGTCTTCACGCTTCACTTCAACGTGTACTTTTTTAGCACTCATTTTTCCCCTCCTCAGTCTCAAGAAACGAGGGGTGGCGTTGACCACCCCTCGCGTTGGTTATGGGACGACGGTTGGCCCGTTACACCTCGCGGAACTCACCGTCCACGACATCGTCATTGCCACCGGGCGATCCCGCCCCTGGTGCGCCGGGGCCGGGGCCAAAGCCGGGGCCGACTTCCGGGCCGGGGGTCGGGCCGGCACCCGGTTGGCCGGGTTGACCGCCGTAGGCTTGCTGCCCCAGTTTCATCGCCGCTTGCCGGACTTCGTCCATCTTGCGGCGGATGAGCGCGGCATCGTCGCCGTCTTTGACTTTGCGCAGGTCGTTGAGCAGACCTTCTAGCTCGCCGCGCAGGTCGGCGGGCACTTTGTCGCCCAGGTCGTTCATCGCTTTCTCTGTTTGATAGACCATCGTATCGGCTTCATTGCGGGCGTCCACCAACTCTTGCCGCTTCTTGTCCTCGGCCTCGTGCTGTTTGGCCTCTTCAATCAGCCGCTGGACTTCGCTATCCGACAGGTTGGTGCTGGCGGTGATGGTGATCGCTTGCTCGCGCCCGGTCGCCTTGTCCCGCGCCGAGACTTTCAAGATGCCGTTGGCGTCAATGTCGTAAGTGACTTCGATTTGCGGCACGCCGCGCGGCGCGGGCGGGATGCCGTCCAGCCGGAACTGGCCGAGCAGCATGTTATCCGCCGCCATCGGACGTTCGCCTTGGTACACTTTGATGTCCACCGCCGTTTGTCCGTCCTGCGCGGTGGTGAAGACTTCGCTCTTGCGCACCGGCACGGTCGTGTTGCGCGGGATCAGCGGGGTCATGCGCTGCCCCAGCGTCTCGATCCCCAGCGTCAACGGGGTCACATCCAGCAACAGGATGTCGGTCCCTTCGCCGCCCAGCACGCCGCCTTGAATCGCCGCCCCGACGGCCACGACTTCATCGGGGTTCACGCCCTTGTGCGGCTCTTTTCCGCCGGTCAACTTGCGTACCAGTTCGCGGATCATCGGCATGCGGGTTGCGCCGCCGACCAACACCACCTCAACCAGGTCCGACGCGCTGAGTTTGGCATCGGCCAACGCCTTCTCGAAGGGGATGCGGCAGCGTTCCACCAGGTCTTGCGTCAGCTTCTCCAGCGTGGCGCGGGTCAAGCGCAGTTGCAAATGCTTAGGCCCGTTCTGATCAGCGGTGATGTAAGGCAGGTTGATCTCGGTCTCCATCATTGAAGATAGCTCTACCTTGGCCTTCTCCGCCGCTTCACGCAGCCGCTGCATCGCCTGACGATCCTTGGAAAGGTCAATGCCCTCTTGCTTGCGGAATTCTTCCAGCATCCAGCGGAGCACGCGCTCATCCCAGTCGTCGCCGCCCAAGTGCGTATCGCCGTTGGTGGCCTTGACCTCAATCAGGCCCTCGCTCACCTCCAGGATGGAGACATCAAACGTGCCGCCGCCCAGGTCAAAGACCAAGATCGTCTCGTCCTTTTTCTTGTCCAGCCCGTAGGCCAGCGCGGAAGCCGTCGGCTCGTTGATGATGCGCCGCACGTTCAGCCCGGCGATCTGCCCGGCGTCCTTGGTGGCTTGCCGCTGGCTGTCGTTGAAGTACGCCGGCACGGTGATCACGGCCTCCGTCACCGGCTCGCCCAGGTAAGCCTCGGCGTCTTTCTTGAGCTTCTGCAAGATCATCGCCGAAATTTCTTGGGGCGAATAAACTTTATCGGTGATCGGTACGCGCACTCGCGCATCCCCGTGCGGCCCGGCCACAATCTCATACGACACCATATCGCGGGTCACGGCCACTTCCGGGTCATCGTACCGCCGCCCCATCAATCGCTTGATTGAATACAACGTATTTTCCGCATTTACCACCGCTTGCCGCTTAGCTCGCTCGCCCACCAGCCGCTCGCCGTTTTTGGTAAACGCCACCACCGAGGGGCACAATCGGCCACCTTCGGCAGTTGGGATCACCGTCACCTGGCCGCCTTCCATCACGGCGACCGCTGAGTTCGTCGTTCCCAGGTCAATTCCTACAATCTTTCCCATAATTTCACCTCCGTAAAACTTGGATTATGCCTCAAATTGCTCATTCACGCTCTGACTATACCAGAGAAATATAGGAAACTGATAAGAAATTTGTAGGAAGTAGATAAATTCATCGTTGACAAGCCTATCCCTTGTGCTACCATCGCCCGCGTTGTGAAGCTAAGGAGGGCACGATGATGGAATCTGTACCGGTGATTATTCTCTGCGGCGGCAAGGGCACGCGGATGGGGGATCGCACGATCCCCAAGCCGCTGGTGGAGATCGGCGGGCGTCCGGTGTTGTGGCACGTGATGAAGATTTACGCTGCGCAAGGGTTCACCGAGTTCATTTTGGCGTTGGGATACAAGGGGTCTCTGATCAAACGGTATTTTCTGGAATACGATTGGCAGAGCCGCGATTTCACGTTGGCTCTGGGGAACGGGCGGCCTCAATTTCACGCCCCCAACGACGCCGCCGGATGGCGGATCACGTTTGCGGATACCGGCTTGGAGACGCAAACCGGCGCCCGCATCCGCAAGGCGGCGCGGTATGTGCGCACGGCGCGATTTTTCGCCACCTACGCCGATGGGGTCAGCGATATTGATTTGCACGCGCTGTTGGCGTTCCACCGGCGGGAGGGGCGTTTGGCGACGATGACCGGAGCGCAGTCGTTTTCCCGTTTCGGGGTGGTGGAAACGGACGGCGCGGGTCACGTGACCGGCTTCCGCGAGAAGCCGCGCTTGGAGACGCTGATCAACGGCGGGTTTTTCGTCTTTGAGCGGGCCGCGCTGCGTTACTTGGAAGGCGGCGACGATCTGGTGCTGGAGCGTGAGCCGTTCAGCCGCCTGGCCGCCGACGGGCAACTGGCGATCTACCGCCACACTGGCTTTTGGCGGGCGATGGATACCTTCAAGGAAGCGCAGGAGTTGAACACGTTGTGGGAGCAAGATGCGCCGTGGAAGGTGTGGCGTGACTGAGCTGCGCGGGGCATCTGTCTTCGTCTTTGGCGCGAGCGGCTTCCTGGGGCAGCGGCTGATCGCCCGTCTGCTTGCGCAAGGGGCGCGGGTGGGAGCGATGGTGCTGCCGGGGGAACGGAGCACGCTGC
>WFQZ01000315.1 GCA_015486785.1 Thermoflexales bacterium | reverse complement strand
GTGAAGCCGGTCAACGCCGAGGATGCGACGCGGATGGGGATTTTGCAGGCCGATGGCGATGGGCGCATCCATAAGTTCTACGAGAAGCCGCCCGCCGATCAACTGGAAGGGCTGGAAAGCCTGGAGGGAGACAAACCTTACATGGCTTCCATGGGGATTTACGTATTCCGCACTAAGTCGCTGGTGGCCTTGTTGCGTCAGGAATCCGGCCCCGACTTTGGGAAGCACATCATTCCCGCCGCCATTGAGAAAGGGAAGCGTGTTTTCGCCTATCGCTTCGATGGGTACTGGGAGGACATCGGGACGATCAAGGCTTTCTTTGAAGTCAACCTGGCCTTGGCGTCACCCCGGCCGCCCTTTGATTTCTTCGCTGCCGAGTGGCCCATCTACACCCGCGCCCGCTATCTCCCCGGCAGCCGCCTGCAAGATTCCGCGCTCACCCGCGTGTTTATGGCCCCCGGCTGCTTGATTGACAGTGCCGCCGTCACCGACTGCGTGATCGGCCTGCGCAGCACGATCAAACGCGGGGCACATCTGCACCGCGTGGTGATGATGGGCGCGGATTATTACGAAACAGAGGCGGAACGGGAGGAAAATCGCCGCTTAGGCATCCCCGATATTGGGGTGGGCGAAGGCGCGGTGGTGGAAAACGCGATCTTGGATAAGAATGCCCGCATCGGGCGCAACGTGGTGATCCGCAACCACCAGGGCATGCCAAACGAGGAGACCGAAAGTTACGTGGTGCGCGATGGCATCGTCGTGGTGGCTAAAGGCGTGGTGATACCGGATTACACGGTGATCTAACCGGTTGAGCGGCGGGAAACCGCCGCTCATTTTTTAACTGTGCTGCGCCACATCCCAGATTTCTCGCGCGATGTGCTCCGAAGCGTGTGGACGCGCTAACGCCTTGGCGCGAGCAGCCATAGTACGGCGTAAGTTTTCGTCCTGGAGCAGCGTTTGTACCGCCCGCACCGCTAACTCAGGGCGTGGCGTCCACATTCCGGCTTGATTATCTACCACCAAATCCACGTTGCCCTCTTCCTGGCCGGGTAAGGCCGCGTAGAGCACCACCGGCAGCCCGTGGATAAACGCTTCCGCCAGCGTGTTGGGGCCGGCCTTCGTGACCAAAATGTCGGCGGCCCGCATCCATAGCTCCGGATTAGAGACAAATCCCTCCACCCGCACGGCGGGACCGAGTGCCTGCAACCGTTCGTACAGGGCGTGATTGCGTCCGGTGATGGCTACCAACTGCGCCCCGTGAATCTCCGCCGCTGCGGCACGCACAATCCGCGCCAGCGGCCCCATGCCATCGCCGCCGCCCATCATCAGAACGAGCGGGCGATCCTGTGCCAGTCCCAATTGACGGCGAGCCTCTGCGCGGGGAATGTCCAAGGCCGCGAGGAACTGCAAACGGGACGGCATCCCGGTGACCACCAACTGCTCCTCTGATACGCCCCAGCGCAGCGCTCGCTTTTTGGCCCGCTCCGTGGGAACCAGGTAACGTGCCGCCCCCGGTGTGAACCACGCGGCATGCACATCCACGAAATCCAGCGCCACGATGACCAGCGGGACGTGATTCGTCCGCTGCAAACTCATCGAGAGCACGTAGTTAGGCACCGCGTGAAACGAAACCACCACATCCGCCGGATAGTGCCGCATCAGGCGCAGCATCGCCGGTTTGGTGTAGGGCCACACCAGCCGCGAGACCGTCTTGACCAACGCCAGATGATCCGATGCGTGGAATCCCACGCCCCAGGGCAAGCCGTGGAGCTTGACCATATCGGGATACCAACGCGGGAAACGGTCAAACGGCCAGCGTTTGGATTCCACCATAATGTCCACCATCTCCACGTGAGCTTGCTCCCCGTAGAGCCGGCGCATCGCATCACGAACCGCTTGCGCCGCCGCCCGATGTCCGCCGCCGGTATCAGAAAACACGAACAGGAACCGTTTGGGATGACTCCCGGCCTCGTTAGGCATGCTCCTTTCCTCCCTCAATCACAGTTTGCTCCCCCAGGGGATCGCTCCCGCGTGTAACGAACCGCTTGATCCGCGCCTCGAACTTGGGGCGCGGCAACAACACGTATCGGTGGCAGGTGAGACACTCAATGCCAATATCTGCTCCCACGCGCAACACGCGCCACGTGAAACCGCCACACGGATGTGGTTTGCGCATTTCCACCACATCCCCCACAAAAAGCTGCTTGGGTGAACGCAATACAGTGGTCAACTTAATGCACCTCGGTAATGTGATAAACGGTGATCGGTTCATCTATGCCCTTGAACCGCTGATCGGGAATCGGGATAGCCTGCACGCGGTCTTTGATCATCTCATACGTGGTGGGCGCGACCAGAACCTGCCCGCTCTTGGCCAGCGAGCAGATTCGCGCCCCCAAATTGGCCGCCCGCCCCATCACCGTGTAATCGGTGCGCTTGGCGCACCCAATCTCGCCGACGATCAACTCTCCGGTGGCGATGCCGATGCCCAATCCCGTGGTCTGAATCCCGCGAGCCGCCCATTGTTCCACCAACTGTTGATGCCGTTTCTGCATCTCCAGCCCCACGATCACCGAGCGCAAGGCGTGATCCGCTTGCGCCATCGGCGCGTTAAACAGAGCCATCACCTCGTCCCCCACGAACTTATCCAGCGTCCCCTGGTGCGCCAAAACCACATCGGTCATCTGTCCCAAGTAATCATTCATAAACTCAACTAGGATTTCCGGCGCAAGATGCTCCGCCAGATGCGTAGAGCCGCGCAGATCGGCGTAGAGCACCGAGATCACCGAGCGTTCGCCCTGCAAAATCCCCACATCCGGCTTCGCCAACAACTGCTCCAGCACGTGCGCATCCAGCGAACGCCCCAGCACCTGCCGCAAGCGGCGATACTCCAGGCTCTCCAAGATCGCTGTATCCATCTGGCTGACGATGGCATGCAGCAATCGCCGATCCTCTCGCGTAAACCGCCGCCCGCTGTGTAAGTTCATCGCCCCGAACACCCCAATGACCCGCCCTTGCAGGATCAGCGGCGCACTGATCGCCACGCCGGTACAAAGCAACTCCGTCTGTTGCACCGAGCGGTTCGCCAGCTCCACGATGTCTTGGTAGAATTGCGAATCTTGCAGCAGCGAGGCGTCGGTACAAGCTCGCATTTCCAACTGCTCCCCCTTGGGATTGTAGAGCATCACAAACCCCATCTCCGCATTGATGACTTGCCGCAGTTCGTGAACCACAATATCCAGCATCTCGTCAAAAGGCAGATTCCGATCCCGGATGCGGTCAAAGCGGTAAATAGTCTCCAATTCCTTGTTGCGCTGGATGAGTTGCAGTTGCCGGTAGGCCTGCATGACCGCCGAATCTATCTGCATTTCGGCCACCTCTAACAAATGCACGTCATCCTCATTGAAAGGCTGCGCCACGCGGGCCAGCAGCAACGCACCCAGAGGCGTTTCCCCCATAAAGATCGGCAGGATTCCCAACCGCATCTCCGGCGGCAGACCCGCTAACGCCTCCTCCGGGAACAGATCGCGCGGCGCAAGGATTTTGGGTTGTTGCGTTCGCATCGCCGCCCCGATCCGCTCCAAGGGAATTTCCAACCCGAACTTTTGCCAGTGCCGTGAATGCTCCGCCGTGATTTTCAACTCCAATGAGCCGGTCTCACGGTTGAGCAAGTAGAGCTGGCACAATTCCAAGTGGAATTGGTTGCAGATCACCTGCACGATACCGGACAGCAGCTCGTCAGGATGTTCCCTGGTATCGCGGACACGATCCAACTCCGAAATGAGTGCTAATTCCTGTTCCAACAGCTCCAAGCGGCGCATGATCCCCCCTTCCATAAGCTCAAGACTCCTCCGTATCCCCATCCGCCACAACGAAAGTCAGATGAGGATGACAACGCCCGCACCCCACGTAAGGATCGGCGACGGGCGTCCCGTCGATCTGGCAGGTCGCTTGCACCAACACCCGTTGTCGTTCCCAAAAGTGCCGTCGTCCGATGCGCCCTTGCAAGTTCATCCGGGCACACGTATTGACCCGCCGAATGTCCGGCACCGGGCAGGAACGACAATACGCCACCGTCCAACGGGCCGCGTCCGGCGTCCCCTCCAACAACCGGCAGCGTTCTACGCCCTCCTCACGACGATGAAAGTTAGCGTAGTAGTAAGGGCACATCCGCCCATCAGGTAAACGCATTTACCCTTCTACGTAAGTGATGACGTAATCGCGATTGAGGTACACGATGGGGGCCTCTTCGGGCAGCTCGCCTTGGCCTTCGGCGATGAAATACAGCGAAGCATCCAGCACCGGGAAGAACACCCCGCGCCAGAATTCCAAGAAGTTCTCCATCTTAGCCTCGCTGAGCAGCGGGACTTGACCCCGCACGACGGCCATCGGCGTGGTAATGATCATCATCCCCAGGCGCGGCGGACGGCGGAATTGTCCGATGGCATCCTCGCCGGTGAAAATCATCCCCTGGATGCGCTTGACCGTCGTGACCACCCTTTCCGGGCTGCTCGTTGGCAAGCCGGAAAAAGTCCACGGGACGACATGCGCTTGCTCCAGCACCAGATAAATCAGCCCATCCTGATTGATGTAGTTGTTGGGATTGCCGTTGGTGCGCAAAGTGCCGCTGACCCACGAAATGTCGTTGAACATGTCCACCGGATGATGTTGCACCGGTGAACCGATTGGAGTTGACCTCTTTAACATCTTAGCCTCCTTGAATTCCGAACGGAGAATTTATGGTAAATCCTGCGCCTGTGTTGCCAAACGATACAAAGCCTCTTCGCTCAATATCGGGATGCCCAGCTTCTGCGCCTTGGCGAGCTTGCTGCCCGGCGACTCGCCCACCACCACGTAGGAAGTCTTCTTGCTGACGTTCCCGCCGACCCGCCCGCCTTGCGCTTCAATCCAAGCCTGCACCTGCTTGCGCGGCTTGGAAAGCGTCCCCGTGAGCACGAACGCCAGCCCCTCCAACGGCTTTTCCGCCGCCGGCGCGGCGACTGATTCCGCGATCACTCCCAAGCGGTACAGCTCGGCGATCAACTCACGATGGGCCGGTCGCGCGAACCACGCGAGCACCGTCCGCGCCGTGATCGGGCCGACGCCCTCGATCTCGGCCAACGATGCCTCGTCCGCCTCGGCCAACTCGGTCAACGTGGGATAGCGGGACGTCAAAAGCTGCGCCAGCTTCAATCCCACGCCGCGAATGCCCAACGCCGCCAGCACTCGCGCCGCCGGTTGCCCCTTGGAGGCCGCGATGGCCGCCAACAGCTTCGCGGCCTTCTTTTCCGCAAACCCCTCCAGCGAGAGCAAATCCTCCTGCGTGAGCGAGTACAAGTCGATGGGCTGGCGCACCAGCCCTTGCGCGACCAACTGCTCCGCCGTGCGCTCCCCCAGCCCTTCAACCTCCAGCGTTTGCGCAAAGTACAACAACCGCTGAACCTGTTGCGCCGGGCAAGCCTCGTTGATGCACAAATACGCCACCTCGTCCTCGGCGTGGAACAGCGGCTCGCCGCACACCGGACACGCGCGCGGCGGCGTGATCGGCTGCTCCGAACCGTCTCGTCGCTCGCGGATCGGACCGACAATGTAGGGAATCACATCGCCCGCGCGGTGTACCAACACCACGTCCCCCAAGCGGATGTCCCGCTCGGCGATGAAGTCAAAATTGTGCAGCGAGGCGCGGCTCACCGTGATCCCGCCGATGGACACCGGCTCCAGGATCGCCGTGGGCGTCACCGCGCCGGTGCGCCCCACGGAAAACTCCACCTCGCGCAAGCGGGTTGTGGCCTCCTGCGGCGGAAACTTGTAGGCGATTGCCCCGCGAGGCCGTCCGCCCACCGCTCCCAGCGCGGCCTGCAACGCCAGATCGTCGATCTTGATGACCAGCCCGTCCGCCTCGTAAGGCAGCGTGCGGCGGCGGTCGTGCATCGCCTCACAATAGGTCGCCACCTCCGCCAGCGAATCCAACCAACGGTTCACGTCCTCGGCCACGGGGAAACCCAACGCCTTGAGGTATGCGAGCGTCTCCCATTG
>WFQZ01000314.1 GCA_015486785.1 Thermoflexales bacterium | reverse complement strand
GATCGCCCCCGATATTCCCTGCGGGTTGCTGTACGATTTCGAGACGTTGGGCAATCAACTGCTCTCGTTTTTCACCCCGCACGAGGCGATTCATCCTTACGTGAAGTTTGTTACCCGCCGCATGGTGCAGCACGCGCATCGGCACGGGCAAAGGCTGGTGGCCTGGACCGAGGATAATTTGCCCCATGCCTACAAGCTGGCACGGTGGGGCGTGGATGTGTTCATTTCTAATGACCCCGGCACTTTGGTGAAGGTCTTGCGGGGAGCGTAAGGAGGGCCGAAAGATGAAACTGGCGTTGTGTTCGGATAGTCACGACAATCTTTCCGCCGTGGGCGCGATGCTCGCGCAACTGGAGGGCGTGGATGCGATACTCTTTTGCGGCGA
Source organism: Thermoflexales bacterium (assembly GCA_015486785.1). Lineage (GTDB taxonomy): Bacteria > Chloroflexota > Anaerolineae > B4-G1 > SLSP01 > S014-19. Next base: position 1,883 of record WFQZ01000314.1, on the reverse strand, counting down.
TTTTTGCGCGCCTTTCACGCTGAAGGCGTTGAGCGCGTTCCCCGGCCCGCTGCACGTGGTCTGGGGCAACAATGACGGCGATCAATGGCTGTTGACGGAGGTCGCGCACCAGGCGGGAAACGTCACCTTGCACGGCATCTTTGGGGAGCTGGAGCTTGATGGGTTTCGCGTGGCGTTCATCCACTACCCCAAAGTCGCCCGCGCGTTAGCCCGCTCCGGCATGTACGACCTGGTTTGTTACGGCCACGATCACACGGCGCACGTGGAGCAAGTTGGGACGACGCTGCTGGTCAATCCGGGGGAGCTGATGGGGCGGTTTGGCCGCTCCACCTACGCGCTGGTGGATACCGAATCCCGCACGGTGCGCATCAAGGATGTCGTGTGAGGTGGCGATAGCGGGCGCGGCGGGATAGTTCGGCGTCGGAGAGTCGCCCTTGCTGCCAGGCGCGGAAGTCATCGCCGCCGATTTGCGCCACGTCGCCTGCATCCGCCCCGGTGATGAGCAGGGTGATCGTCTGCGGGACGGTGCAGCTTAACGGCGCGGAGACTTTCAGCGCGTCGAGCACCTTCCAAAAGGCTTGCCCATCACCGGCCTCAGGGGAGAGCGCGATGGTGAGCACCGTCGGCCCGCCGGATACCAGCGGTTGCCACGTTGGCGGGAGCTTTTGGCGCAGCGCAGTCGCGCAAGTGGCATCCACGGCGCTCCCTGAATCGGGGGGATGTTGCCGCTGTTGGGAGAGCAACACGACGCTCCCCAGAGCCAGCACGACGGCGAGGTCTAACAGACCCATCAAGACGAGGATCAATTTTTGGCGACCAGTCATAGGGACAAGTATAGCATGATCGGGAACGGTACGAAAGAAGCTGAAGAAGCCGACTTGCGTTCCAGGGGCGTGAGCGGCATTCAGAGCGGCTTGCTGGCCTCCTTTTTGCTGGGGTGGGCGCCGATCCTGGGGAAGTTCGCGTACCAAGCGCACGTCCAGCCGCTGACGCTGGCCGCCTTGCGGACGTTGGTCGCCGCGCTGTTCCTGTGGATCGTCTACGTGCTGTTCTGGCGCGAACGCATCTTTCTGAACTTCCACGATGTCTTGAATTGCCTCGCCGTGGGGATGTTTAACGGGCTAGGCTCGCTGCTGTACTACAACGGCTTGGAGCGGCTGGACGCTTCCCGCGCGGCGTTGTTGAGTGCTCTCTATCCGGTGTGGGTGGTCATCTACCTCGCGGCTTCCGGGCAGCCGATCCGCGTGTTGACCTTGGTGCGGCTGGGATTTTCCTTGTTCGGAGCGGCCCTGGTCACCTCCCCCGGCTCGGTGATGAGTGCCACCGACTACCTCGGCGTGATGCTGATGGTCGCCTCGGCGGCGATCAACGGCTGGTATCTGGTGATGGGGCAATGGGTGCTGGCGGACGTGCCGGCCCGTTCCGCCACGCTCTACATCATCTCCGGGATGGCGATCACCGTGGCCGGAGCGCGTGCGTTCACCGGCGAGCCGCTGCAACCGATCTCCACCTCCGGCTGGAGCGCGATCTTGGCCTTGGGGCTGACCACGTCCCTTTCCCGCATGGCGACGTTTTTGAGCTTGGAGAAGCTGGGCGGCGTGCAGACCGCGATTCTCAGCCTCACGGAGCTGGCCGTCAGCCTGACGCTGGCCTTCATCTTCCTGGGTGACCGGCTGGCCTGGTGGCAGTGGATCGGGGCGGTGCTGCTGTTGGGCGGAGGCATCTTCGCGCGGCTGGATGTGGAGCGCGAATCCACCCCGCCGCCCTTCAACCCGATGGACGCTTAGCCGTTGTTCTGGCCGCTGTGATCATTGCCCGTGGGTGATGGCGCGGATTTCCTCGTAGAGCGGCTTGAGCCGCCGATACATCTGCCGGTAGACCCG
>WFQZ01000313.1 GCA_015486785.1 Thermoflexales bacterium | reverse complement strand
CCCCTACGCGCATCCGGTGGAAGTGTGGCTGGCCCCGCACGCCCGCAGCGAGTGCGCTTGGGCGCAAGCTCTGTTGGCGCAGCCGGCGGCGCAAGTGATCGTCCCCCGCTTTGGCGCGTCCGATTGCACCTGCGCCACGCATCTGATCTACGGCGTGGAGGCGGTTGCGGAATCGCTATCTCGGTGGGCCAAGCGCAGCGGGACAAACAGCCACGGGATAATCCACGTAGCACTGAAGCCGATCACCGCATAGCGGAGCAGCCGCGCCCCCAATTCCGGCGGCGTGTTGGCGTAAGCCGCCAGCGGCGCGGCGAGCCGGTGCAGCCCAAAGAACATCGTCAGCAGCACCGCCAGCCCCACCGCCCCGCGTCCGAAGCGGATGCCCCAATCGTTGGGGCAAGTGAAGCGCAGCGTCTCCCCTTCCAGCACGTAGCCCACCCCGGCTCCGAGAAGCACGCCCAGCGGAGAAGCCGTCGCATCCACCGGGTAGACCAGGAACATCCCCAGCGGGACGAGGATCGCCAGCGCGTACCGCCGGCCCCGCGAAAGTTGCGCCAGGCGCGGGAGCACGTATGGCTCGGCCCACAGCCACAGCAACAGATTCAGCACGCCCAGCAGCAAGCCCCCGATGACATCTTGCGGGTAGTGAACGCCCAGATACATCCGCGAGAGCGCGATCAGCAGCACCAAAACGACCGCCACGCCTTGCACCCATCGCCGCCGCGAGGCCAAGGCCGCGTAGCCCCAGCCCACCGTCGACCCTTGCGCGTGCCCGCTGGGAAAGGAGGGCGAAGCCTCGTGCGCCAGCGGATGCAATCGCCCGCCGATGCCCGCGCGACGCAAAAGCGGCTCAATTTGCGGGTTATCGGGGCGCGGGATGAAGCACAGCACCTTGACCCACATATTGAAGACCAGCGCGGTCAGGTAAGCATAGGCCAGCTTTTGCCCCACCGCCTTGTTGAAGCACCAATACGTCAGCGAAAGGAGCAGCAGCACGCCCAACTCGCCGCCCACGGTCGTGATCAGGTTGAAAAACACATCCAGCCGGTGCGTGCGCCACGTTTCCACGTGCAGGAGCACCCCATAGCCCCAAGGGATCCACTTCCACAACCAAGCGTGCAACATCAAGCCACCTCCTGCCGCCGGAGAGCGCGACGCAAGTTACTCTTGGCGGGATCGTCAAAATGCACATAGGTCTCCGTGGCCGCTTCCAGATCGGCGTACACGCCGCGATAGGCCGGCGGGAGCAAGGCCGCCAGTTGATACATCATCTCATCGGTCATCTGACGGCGCACTTCGCGGCGCACTCGCTGCCCGTGCGGATCAAGGGTGAACGGTTCGCCCACGATGATATGGAAATCGGTGCGCTTGAGCCGCCGAATGTTGTGCGGGAACGCCTCGCTGCCGTAATGCACCAGCGGCCAGATCGGTGCGCCGCTGCGCAACGCCATCATCACGGTGCCGGGCTGCCCGCGCTGCAAGCGGCCATCGTGGCTGCGCGTGCCTTCCGGCGCAATGGCGAGGATTTTCCCATCGGCCAACGCTTGCAATCCGGCACGCAGGGCCTCGCGATCCACCTCGCCGCGCCGGATGGGAATCATGCCCCAGTAGGTGAACAAGGGGCCGATGATGAAATGATGCCAGTTTTCCACCTTGGAAAAGCTGGCCACCGGTCGCGGCATAGCGTGGGAATAGAGCACCGGCGAATCCAGAAAGTTGATGTGGTTGAAGATGAGGATCAGCGGGCCGCGCGGCGGGATTTTGGCAAGCTGGGCATCATCCACGCGGCACACGAGATGGGTTAGCAACTTGACGCCGGTATTGACCCAATCCATCGTGCTTCACCGCCGATAGCCCTGGACGGTAACTTGCCCAGAAGTGATGTCCACGCGCTGCACGCAGGCCTCGTCAGGCCACTGCTGCGAAAGCTGCTTGTTGAGCAGGCTTTGGACGAACTTGGTGAAGCCCATATTCTTGCCGTTGATGGTGAGCGCGTCCACGCTGACCCGCACTTCACAATCCTGCACCTTCAGCGAGACGGTGCCGGAGGCAGTGAAGACATCGCCCTTGAGGAAGGGCACGTCCACGCCGTTCTTTTCCAGCAGCTCCCGATGAATCTGCACAAACGCGCGGGCTTCCCCGTCGGAGAGCGAGACGGTGAGCTTGTCCAGGCCGTCAATCTCGGCGGCGCGCTGGGCGATCAGGGCGTTGATGTCCGATTCGGAGGCCGTGAGGCGCACCGTCTGTTGCTTCGGCAATTGCTGCACCGCCAGCAGATCGGCCATCGTCCTGATGATGTACTCAGGCGAGGCCGCCGTCGGGGTGGTGGAGAGCACGGGGGCCGCCTCCGGCGCAGCCTTCTCCGCCTCCGGCACTAATCCCAGCCAATGCAGCACCGGCCCCAAGATCGGCCATTGCGAAAACGGCGGTAGCCCGCCGGCAGCCGTATCCGCCGCCGCCACGGGCAAGGGGAAACTGACGCTCAAAACAGCCAACACGGTCAAAATCCATAGTCCTTTCATCGTAATCCTCCATTTGATTGAGCAACGGCGCAAGTCACGCGAGTCCTTTGGCGGCCAAAAGCTGTTCGTACAAGGCCGCGATCTGCGCCACCATCTGACGGACATCAAACTCCTGCCGGGCGAAGGTCTGGCCGCGTGCCCCCATCGCTCGGCGCAGTTCTGGATTGCGCAGCAAGGTGAGGCAGAAGTCGGCCATAGGGCGCAGTTCGCCGGGCTGACAGAGGTAGCCTGTTTCTCCGTGCCGGATCGCCTCCGTAGTGCCGTCGGCGCGATTGGCGATCACCGGCACGCCCATCGCCATCGCTTGCGGGATCACGCGCGGCAAGCCCTCCCACAAGGAGGTGAGCAGGAACACGTCCATAGCGGCCATCATACGGGGCACGTCGCGCCGCAGGCCGGTGAGGATGGTGCGCTCGGTGAGCCGCGCTTGACGCACGGCCTGCTCCACTTGCAGGCGCAAGGGGCCATCCCCCACCAGCAGGAAACGCGCCGTCGGCAGCTCACGCGCCACCAGCTCCGCGACGCGCACCCAATCCAGCGGATTTTTCTGCGGGGAGAAGCGTCCCACGTTGCCCAGCACCGGCGCATCCAAGGGCAAGCCCAACTCGCGGCGCACGGCAGCGCGATCCACCGTGTGCGGCGCGAACTCATCCAGCGGGATCGCGCTGCGGATGAGGTGAAACTGCTCGCGCCGTCCGATGTGATGGCGCAAGCCTTTCTCAATGTCCGGCTGCGCCACGACGATCATCGCATCGCCCACGGCAGCGGCGAGCCGTTCCAACAGCACGTAGAAGGTGCGCTTGGCCGGGGACATACGTTCGTGGAAGCTCCAGCCGTGGACTGTGTGGACGACGAGCGGCACGCCCGCGAGTCGGGCGGCCAATCGCCCCAGCACACCGGCTTTGGAGCTGTGCGTATGCACGACGGCATACCGGCGGCGGCGCATCAGGCGGGCCAACGCGAACAAGGCGTGCAGGTCGCGCCGGGGATTGACCTCGCGCACCAGCGACGGGAGGATCGTCAGCGGGATACCGCGTTCGCGCACTTCCCCGATCAAGCTGCCCTCGCTGCCGGTCTGCGGGCCACACAGCACGTCCACGGCATAGCGGCGGGGATTGAGCAGCGCGGCAGTGTACATCGTGTTCTCCTGTGCGCCGCCCACAATCAAGCGGGTGATGACGTGCAAAACGGGAAGCGGGTCGCTCATTGGGCACTCCTTTCGGCGGACGCACGCGAAAGCCGCGCGGCGATCATCGCCAGGCCGTAACCGGCCCACAAGGCGAAGAAAGGCATCAGCGGATGACGATAGCGGTGGAATCCCACCGGGCCGCCCGACACGGCGAGGAAATATGCGGCGAACAGGCCCAGGATCGGCGTGCCGCGCTCCCGCCAGAATCGCACCGCGCTGAAGGCGATGCCGGTCAGCACGTAGTAGCCGCCCAACAGCACGCCAAAGAGCAAGTTGCTCCAGAAGACCAATGGCTGATGCCGGAACAAGTCCTTCATCGCCGTGACGGCACCTTGATCGACCAGCAAGCTCAGCAAGTTGCCGCCTGTCTCCGGGTACAGTTTGAAGATTTTGAGGTAGGCAGTTGCGCCTGGGTCGGCCAGCAAGCGGACGATGCCCTTTAGGTGAATCCGCGCGTAGAGCAGCGGATGTCCGGCGATCAACGCCTGGCCCTGCCGCTCCCAATCTTCGTAAAATGCCGCCCGCTGCTCCGGCGGCGCATCAAGGGCCGGTTTGCCGTAAGTCTCCCAGAGGCGCAACCGCGTCTCGCTGTACGAGCGATGCTCCAGCTTGGCGGCCACCGCCGCGCCGTTGTAGAAGAACAGGTTTTTGGCACTGACGACCGAGAAGCCGCCATAGCCGCTCACAACTTGATTCCTGATCTGCCAGAGCTTGAGCGGCCCCAGCGAGACGATCAGAAAGAGCGCGTAGTGCCACAGGAGCTTTTTATCGTGGCCGGAAATGAACAGCAGGGCGAAGATGAGCGCGGTGTACAACGGCAGGTAATAGCTCACCGGGCGGATGTAGGCCGATGCAGCCAGAATGACGGCAGACCCAAGCAGCAGCTTCAAGCTGCGCTCGCGGGTGTAGCGGAGGAACAGGTACAGGAAAAGCAGCAGCGCGAAAGTGAACAGGGTTTCGGAAAGAAGTTTGGAGACGTAGAAGATGGAAAGCGGCTCGATGGCGTACAACAGCGCGGCCCAACGGGCCACGCGCTCCGCGTAGACCAGTTCCGCCAGGCGATACAGCAAGTACACGGTCAGGCTGCTCAGGATCGCTTGCAGGATGATGGTCAGGGCGATGAGATGTCCGCCGACCAGCCCCGGCAACAGCAACAGCGGATACCCCGGCGTGCGGAAGACATCCGGCTCGCCGTGCGATGTGAATCGCCCGGTCGCCAAGAGTTCCTTGGCGGGCGTGATGTAGCTGTTGGTATCCGGCCCCAGGAAAATCGCCGCGTCGCCGGTGTGGGCGTAGGCGGCCAGCGGCAGCGTCAAGCGCAGGCCGAGCGAGAGTAAGATCAGCCAGCCGATGACGGGCATACGGGAAAACAGTCGCGCCGGGGCCTCAGGAGCGTTCTTCATGGTACTCAGCCTCCGTATTCACCCGCCAGATGTTTTCCTTGGAAGACACGCCGGCGACGATATTCTGCACCGCCACCATCGCCGCGAGCATAGAATGGTCGGCGTTGTTGTAGCGGTGCATCCCATTTCTGCCGATCAAGAACAGGTTGGTGAATTGATCTGTGTACTCACGGATCACGTCAAATTGATCATACGTGCCGAAGTAGGCCGGGTACGCCTTGGGCACGCGCAGCACGATATGATCCAAGACATCCTGCGGCTCAATGAAATCAATCTTAGCCAGTTCGGAGATGGCGAAGGCCGCCATTGCCTCGTCATCCAGCGTCCACAGGTCGTCGCCCTCGTTGCAGAAGTACTCCAGCCCCAGCCAGACGGTGCGCGGATCGCGCACCAGATACGGACTCCAGTTGTTGAAGATTTGGATGCGCCCCAAGCGCACGTCCGGCTCCTGAACGTAAATCCAGTTGTCGGGGATCAAGGGCGTGAGCGAGCGCGTGGCGGTCTTGTTTTGCACCGCCAGCTTGCGGAGCAACAGTCCCACGGTGATGAAGTCACGATAGATCAGCCCTTGCGCCACCTGCCGCACCGCCTCCGGGGGACGGACATCCAGCGCGGCGATCAGCTCACGGACCGGCATCGAGGAAAAGACGTACTCGCCGGACACCTCAAAGGTTGCGCCGGTTTGTTGGTTCTGCACGCGCAGCCCGGTAACGCGCGTCCCATTCACCAGCACCCCGATCACCTGGTGGTGCAAGTGGATCTCACCGCCGTGGCTCGTCACCAGGTCGGCGACCGTCTCCCACAGTTGGCCGGGGCCTAGCTTGGGGTACATAAACTGCTCAATGAGGCTGGTTTCAACGTCCTTTTGCTGCAACGAGTCTCGCCGGGGCCAGAGACGCTTCAGCGCGTGCAGGATCGCCTTGCCGATGGACAACCCCTTCACCCGCTGGGCGCCCCACTCCGGCTTGATGGCGCGGCAGGGCACGCCCCACACCTTTTCCGTGTAATCGCGGAAGAAGGTGGCGTACAATTCCTCGCCGAAGCGGTTGATGAAGAAATCCTCCAAGGTCTTCTCTTCGCGGGGCGGCGAGAGCCGCATCTTCAAGTAGCTCCAGCCGATTTTGAGCGTCCGCCAGGCACCTAGGTTACGCAGCGTCCTCACGCTCAAGGAGATAGGGTAATCAAAGAAGCGGCGATTGAAGAGAATCCTGGAAATACGCCGCCGCACCAGCATCACGTAGTCGGTCTTCTCCGGGTCCAGCTCCGTGATGGTGCGTGTCTTGTGCGTGCGCAGTTCGCGGATCGTGGCCTGAGATACCAGGGGCACTTTGCGCCCCAGGGCCAGGTCATCGCGCGACGGGACGCCTTGCAGCGGGAGAATGTTGCGCCACCAGGCCATCACCACGTCGGATTTGGAAAAGAAGCGGTGTCCCCCAATGTCAATGCGGTTTCCTTTGTATTCCACCGTCTTGGAAATACCGCCGATGTCTCCTGTGGCCTCGAAAATGACCGGCTTGATGTCGGTTTTGTCCAAGAGTTCGTAAGCCGCCGTCAGTCCCGCCGGCCCGGCGCCAATAATCAATGCTGTTTTCTGATCTGTCATAGCTCCGTATGTGCTCCTATGGAAATGGAAACGGGAAAGGATGATGTGTTACGAATTGATTACGAGAACTTTTCGGTGCGTCGCACCTGCGTAGGCTCTTTCTCCGCGCCCTCCGCGACTTGCGGTGAGCGGTTACTCTGACTTTTTGACTATCCGCGCTTACATCCTGCTAAGCCGAAGCATGCTCCCTGCTAAGCCGAAGCATGCTCCCTGCTAGGCCGAAGCACGCTCCCTGCTAAGCCGAAGCATGCTCCCTGCTAGGCCGAAGCATGCTCCCTGCTAAGCCGAAGCACGCTCCTTGCTAGGCCGAAGCATGCTCCCTGCTAAGCCGAAGCACGCTCAAAGAGCACAGGGAAGTTACCACCGGAGAAGTGCCTCTCTCGGTCCCGGAGAAGTGCTCTCCCGATCCCGGAGAGGTACCTCTCTCGGTCCCGGAGAAAGGCTCTCCCGATCCCAGAGAAGTACCTCTCTCGGTCCCGGAGAAGTGCCTCTCTCGGTCCCGGAGAAAGGCTCTCCCGATCCCGGAGAAGTACCTCTCTCGGTCCCGGAGAAAGGCTCTCCCGATCCCGGAGAAGTACCTCCAGGGGATTCTAATGTAGGGCGACCGCAGGGCAAGAAAACACATAGGCCGCCAGGATGCCCCGGCGGCCTATGGTTAAGGGAGGTTACAAGCTACTAATGACGTACCACTAGCGGCATGTACACTTGGTAGGTCGTGACAACATTCATCGTCACAGAGACTTTCTGTTGTCCGTCATTGCTATCGATGTTCAACGGCCAGACGTATTGCCCCAGCCGGTTGTGGGCATCGAAAGTCAACACCACATCTTGAGAGCTATCTGGTTGGACAGTCACGGCTGATTGAGCCGAGGAGAGCCAATCCGCGCCCTGGAACTTGGTGACATTCAGCGCACCGGCACCGCTGTTGCTGATGGTGAGCACCCGTGTCGTCACACTACCCGCGACGAGGTCGACCTCGAAGGAAGTGGGGTTGACACTGATGCAGGGCACCATCTTGCGCAAGCGGGCATTCTGCTGCGTGATCTGATCCGCCGTCACGGTGACGCCGCCGGCCGCATCTGAGGCGTAGCCATCTGCGCTGACCGTTACGGTAAACGGCCCGGCAGCCGCATCAAGCCACAGCTCATAGGTGCCGCTGACATCGGTGGTGGCCGACCAGCTTGCGCCGGACTGTCCCACGATGCCCACCACAGCACCCGCTAACGGAGCGAAGTTCTTGTCGCACCGTTCGCCGGCAGAAACGACACCGGTCAGCTTGCCAAGGCCGGTCGCCTGCTTGACGGTTAGCGTGAGCGGGACCTCGAGTTGCGGATGGCGCGGGTCATTGCTCATGATGGTGAGCACTCCGAAGTACTGCCCAGGTTGCGCAGTTTCGGGCACGCTCGCATCGAAGGACGCACTCAGCTCCATCGCGCCGTCGGTATCCACGTAGCCGTTCAACGCACTGACATCGAACCACGGGATGTCGGTGGCGATACAGTCGGTGGGATTGCCGGGGTAGGCGAAGCAGACAGCGGTCTGGCTCGCGGGCTTGCCGGGGACTTGGTAGGCGTAGGAGAGTCCGTCCGTCCCGAACTTATTCTCAATCCCTGTGCTCAGCGTCCCGACCGATTGCCCACCATCGGCAAACTGCATCAGGATGCTGCCATCGCGGAAGAGAATCGCTTCCCAGGTACCGGCGGATGAACCGTCCACGTGCTGGAAGTTCTGGTATTCGGCGACGAAGCACGCGCCGTTGCCGTAGGGGCAACTATCAAAGAACTGATAGTAAGCCGCACCACTGCCGGGCTTGAGGTCATCCCACATCAACGCCACGATGTTATTCGGTTCGTTGGTGGAAGGGATGAGATCGCCGCTCAAGTCGACGGAGCCTTTGCCGAAGGACAGGAAGCCGTTGCTGTTGATGTAGACGTGTTGATAGTTGTCGCCGTAGAAGTTGAAGGTGAAGCCCAGCGGTACTTCAGCAGAGCTATCATCGCTCAGCGAGACGGCGGTGCCGGAGCCGGAGATGTCCACGAAGTTGTAGGCCGGCCCATCGGCATCATTGGAGTCGCGGAGGACGTAGCCGAAGGTGTCCGGCCCACTGCCCAGCGGTTGCGGCCCGTTGATTTCACGGCCCCGATCCTTTTCCACCAAGGTCACGGAGGTGCTGAGTGCGCCGCCGTTGGCGATGGTGAAGGGAATCGTCGCGGTGACGCCGCGATCAAGCGTGATCTGAAGAGCCGTGGGCGTGGTGGTCAAGCAAGGCTTGATCCAGCGGAGGTCGAAGTTGTAAGGCAGCATCCCTGAGCCTAACTGGACCTGTTCGCTGTGTGAGATGTGATCGGCAGCGGCAACGGTGACGGTGTAGAAACCAGGCGGCAGCCAGTAGGCATAGGTGCCGCTGACGTCGGTAGTCAGTTCCCAAGTCTGGGTGCTGGTGGTGCTGGCAATGAGCACCGTCGCGCCCTCCAAGGGGGTGGATTCCGCATCGCAGTAGCCTTGACTGTTGATCGTGCCGTAGAGCTTGCCCCAATCAGAAGGCGGCTGCACGGTCATAGCGACCACGGCAGGCAGTTCTGGTCGGGCTTGATCATTGCTCTTCAGCGTGAGGGTGCCGGTGTAGACACCAGGCTGATCCACTTGGCCCGCGTCGAAGGTCAGCGCGACCGGGGTCGTGCTGTCCATCGCCGTCTCGCCGCCGGACGGTGATTCATCCAGCCAGGGGATGTCTCCGCCACCGGTACCGCCACCGCTGGCGGTGAAGAAGTCCATCGCTTTCTGCACGATGGCCGTCTGGTCAGATACCGAGTCGGCGTAGTGGAAATCCCACGTAAGGAGCATGGCCCTGTAGCCATTCCGAGCGATCTTCAACCCGGCCAGGTTTCCACTTGGCGCGTCAAAGATGCCCACCGGGTCCGAATCCAGCAACGTGATGTCATCCGGATAGGGATCGGAACTCACATCGGGGTTAATCCCGGCCATGATGTCCGTACCGGTCAAGACGCCTGTTGAGCCACTGTCAGAGACATAGTGACACTTGAGATAGTTGATCCCCAATTGGGCAGGAGAGCCATAGCCGCCATCACAGTAGTAGAAGGCGTAGTCGTGGTCGGTGACCAGCAAACGGCCTCCGGCATCCAGGTAGGCGACAGCTTGGGTATCTTCACTCCCTGAGGAGGGAGTGCCGGCATAGAACACAGCCTTGTAACCGAGCAGATCGGAAACATCCATGGAGGTGAAGGCCGTATTCTCAACGTCGGCGTAGGTGTACCCCAGAGCCGTCAAGGCGCTTTCCAGGGCGGCGGCATCATTGTTATCCTCAGATACCACCAAGACATCTTCACCGGCCTGAGGTGCGGCGATCTGGAAACCGCCGGCAGCCTCGGAGAGATCCCAAGTCAGGTCTCCCGCGCCGTTGTTGGTGACTGTGTAGGGCAGCGTTCCGCTCATTCCCATGGTCAGAGTGATGGCATAGGAGGACGGCGAGACATCGCCTACACACGGCTCCAGCGGACGAAGCGCGATGTTCTGAGTGGTCACTTCCGTGCCGGTGATCTTCACGCCGCTGACCGTCTGCGCCAGGTAGCCATTGGGGGCCACGGTCACGGTGAAGGGGCCGGCGTTCGCAGCGAGCCATAGCTCGTAAGCTCCGGCATCATCAGTGGTGATAGTCTGGGACTCTCCGCTAGTGGCGGTAACGAGAACCTCCGTACCAGTCAGCACGGTGGGGGTCACTACATCGCAGTGCCCCAGCCCGGAGACAACACCCACCAGCTTCCCGTAGGTGTCGGGAACTTTCACCGTCAGTGTGACGGGGATGGTCTCGGCGGCGAAGGCCTGGTCCTCACTGCTGACACGCAGTTTGGCGTAGTACTCACCAGGCTCGGTCAACGAAGTGGCATCCATCGTGATGCTCACCGTAGCACTGCCGCCGATGGCCACCGTGCCTTGTTCCGGAGTTTCGCCCAGCCAGGGCACGATGTCCCCGCGCAGGTAGTCTACCGCATTGTGGAACAGCATACCCATATCGCCCGTCCACTGGTAGTACGGCCCGGAGTAGGTATTGATGGCCACGACACTGCCTTTCACGGCCACGAACTCCTCTCCGTCATCCCAACTGGCGATCAGCTCTGCCCCAGGTGCAAGGTCCACTTTGTCGCGGTACTTATCGCTGACCGAGGTGACGCCCTGCATGATGCGGCTGTTGTGGTCGAACGTGCCCAGAGAGGCCTCAGACATCCAGTTGCCTTCGTTGGTAGAGAGCAACGGGCTGTAGTGCTTCATCAGCCGGCCCTGGAGTTGGTCTTCATCGTACCAGTTGAACGCGGTGAGAATGACTTTCCCGCCGGCATCCACATAGTCGGCCAACACGTTCCCCAGCGCTTCGGGATCGCCGTAGGCATAGTCGTTCCAAACGATGACCACATCGTAGGGCGTCAGATCGCCCAGCGTCGGCGTGCCATCCCAGTAGTCATCCCAGACGTCCACACTCTCGATATCCGGGTAACCGGAAAGGATGGTATGCAACGGCTCTGCGTTATCATCGGCGTGGTACAGCAGGACTTTGGCCTTCTGTACCGCCAAGGGGTTGGCGTCAACGTAAGTACCACCCAGCGGGTAGCGGAACGGCCAATCCACGTCCATAAGCCCAGAGCCTTCCTTAGCGCGGTGGGATTGCGGGACGTTGATCACGCGCGGGCCGGACAACGCCGGTTGGTAACCGTAGGACATTTCGATCATCTCGAAGTTGGCTGCCAGGTGACCGCTGTTGGTGATCGTGAGCGGGTAGGTCATCACCGTGCCCATATCCAGCGTGGCCGAGAAGACATGCGGCGCGTCGCTGAGGCAAGGCTTGAGCCAGTTCAAGAGGAAGACTTGCGGCAAGGGCGCAACCAAAGTTTGGACACTTATGGTGCGACTTTGCCCCTCGTGCTCATCCGCCGAGACGGTGAACGTGTACGTGCCCGGCGCCAGCCAGTAGCTGAAAGCGCCGTTTTCGTCGGTGGACAAAGTTACACTCACCGTGTCGCCTTGGATATGAACCTGGGCATCTTCAATCGCCCAAGGATCGCTATCGCAGCGGCCCTTGCTGCTGACCGTTCCGGTCAGTTCGTGCCACCCAGAAGGAGGTGTGACGGTCATCGTCACCACGGTGGTTTGCGGTGAGTTGGGATCGTCACTGGACGTATCCAGGTGCGCCACGTAGGTACCAGGCTGCGAGACCTGACCGGCATCAAACTGCGCGACCACGTCAACGGCACCGGTGTCAGCCGGCAGCGAGCCGCTGGCCGGAGAAGCGTTCAGCCAGGTGACTTGATCCACATCGGAGATTTGTACATCGTCGATCTGCCAGTACCAAGCACAGCCATCGCCGTTATCCGAGTATCGCCAGTTCAAGATGATCGTGTCCCCGACGTAAGAGGAGAGATCGACCGTCTCCAGCGTCGGCCCATGGTCTGCCGTCCAGTGGGTCAGCGTGATCCAGGTGGAGCCGTTATCAACGGAGACGTACAACCAGGCTTCACCCGCTCCGGCATAGTCCTGGAAGTTGCTCTGATAGGTCAACTCCGGAGCCGTCGTGCCGCTGAGATCAATGGGCGGGCTATGAAGCTCTGTATCCCAAGGAGCGCCGCACATAGCATCGGAGTCCGCATCGGCAGAATATCCACTGCCATTGGTTCTGTTGGGAGCACCGAAGACATCGTTGCGATCCCAGACATTGGAACCGGAGAGGTTATTCTGAACGCTCCAGCCGGCCGGTGGGAACGAGCCCTCAAAGTCTTCAGAGAAGAGCGTGTTCACGCCTTTTGGCCCGCTCACCTCATCGCCGAGGTTCACTTCGGCCATGCTCCAGTCTGTGGAAGCCGCGCCGCTGTTGGTGATGGTGTGCGTCACCGCGCCGGTGTCGCCGAGTTCGAGCGTGGTTTCGTAAGATTGCGGCACGGTCACACAGGGTTTCAACAACCGCAGCGTGAAGTTCTTAGTCTGCGTACCTCCGGCGGGAACGGTCACGACCGCCGCGTCCTTGGTGTAATCAGCCTTGGACACGGTGATGGTCACCGTGCCGGCAGGCATCCAGAGTTGATAGGTGCCGCTGACATCGGTGGTCACAGTCCAGGTCATCCCGTTGCCAGCCTCAAGCAGCAAGTCAGTGCCGGGGAGCGGGGAAGCACTCTGGTCACAGTGGTCAAAGCCGCTGATCACTCCGGTGACCTTGCCCCAGTCCGCCGGCGGAGTCACGGTCATCGTGACCGGGACAACGATCTTGGCATGGTTGGGGTCCGCGGAATGGACGAACAGGGTGCCGTGGTACTTTCCGGGCTGTGTGACCTGGGTCATGGCATCGCTGGCATCGAAGGTCACGGTTATCGGAGCGAACTTATCGCCCAGCACCTGCCCCGTGGTGGGGACCTCGGTAAGCCAGGGGATGGGATGCTCAGGAACACTACCGGTGACGTTCATCACGATGTGCATATCGGGGAACCCGATATCCTTCGTGTCGGTAGGCTCGTCAATGTGACAATCAGCAGCCGCGATGTAGGAGGGAGCGGTCTGACCGAGGTTGTTAGAGCCGACGAAGAGCGAGTTGCCATCACTGCTCCCATCTGGCGTGAAGAACTCTACCACCAGTTTGCCGCCGGCAGGAACAACGCCGGCAACCGGCACACTGATGATGGTCAAGTCCTGATCCTCTACCGTCACATCAGCAGAGCCGATGAGGGTCATATTGGCCCACTTCAGATCGCCGTTGAGGGTGTACAAGCGCACCTTGGCCGGTTGCGAACCGCCAGAGCCGGCAGCAGCAGTTTCAATACCCACTTCCACGTTGATAACCGTGAATTCGTCGTCAATGCCGAAGTCGGAGAGGGTGAAGACGCGCAAGTAGCTGTTATCGGCATGGATACCGCCGGCGCTACAAGCCACCGAATTTCCGGACTGGATAGTCTGAGATTTCGATTCGGTAAGCGTGTAAGTTCCATCCGGGCGATAGGGCGGTTGAGAAGGCGAAGCCGAAGTCGCCGGATGCGGGTTGGGCGATAGGCCCAAGTCTCCGATAGTGACGATGTTCCCCGGCGCGGAGGCGTTGATCTGAGTGGTGTGCGGGGACATCAGCACCATGTTGCCGTTCTTCTCGCTTAAGCGGTAGAAGGTCGTTATCGGGCCGCCGTTGGTGATGGTGAAGGGCAACGTCTTGGTCATACCCAAAGTCAGGCTGACATCGTAAGCCGTGGGATCAACTGAGACACAGGGCTTGTTCCAACGCAGGGACAAATCCTGGGTCGTGGTCTCACTCTCGCTCACGATAACATTCGTGTAGACCTTGGTCACGTGGTCGGGGGCGGAAACGGTGATGGTGAGCGGGCTGTACACTGCGTCAAGCCACAGCTGGTACGTTCCGCTGACATCACTGCTGGTGTACCACACCGCGCCACCTTGCCCGGTGATTGTAATAGGCGCATCGGCCAACAGCGTTGGCGTCGCCACATCACAATAGCCCAGGCTCTGAACCTTCCCCGTCACCCGGCCCCAAGTCGAGGGCGGCGTCAGGGTCATCGTCATCGGGATCGACGCCAATCTATAAGGCGTGTCATCCGCAACTAAGATGCTGGCATAGTACGTGCCGGGCTGATTGGTCTCAGGCACGCCACCGTCAAAGGTGATCATTGCCTGCTGCGTTCCCGAAGGAGCGATTGTGCCGGTCACCGGCAGCTCGCTGAGCCACGGGACATCTACTCCACCGGTCACGCCGCTGCCTCGGATCATCCAGTTACCGGCCAGGCTGGCCGAGAGATCATCAATCACGCCCCAGGCACCATCAGCCGGTAAAGTGGGAGGCTCAGGCGGATTACCGCTGTAGAGACCAATCCAGGAGCGATGTTGCGAAGCCGTCTGGTCGATGGCTGCGGGGTGCGAGCCGGCATTGTCGCGGTTCACGACACCGATCAACACATCGCCGGGGCCGCTGAAGAAGACCGGGGAACTGAGATGATAGACGTTCCAGGTGGTGCCGTCATTGGATTGTACGGTGACGTTCTCCGCACTGCGGAAGACGGCATTAGTGCCGGGATCACCGTCGCCATCCTTATCTTCCCAAATCACCAGTTCCATCTTTTCGCCAACGTTGGCCGAATTTTGGAAGATCATCCACACTTCATCCAGTGTGAAGGGGAAGTCAGAGGGATCGGGCGTGAAGCGGTTGAGCCACAGGAATTGTCCCCCTCCAGTCAAGCCGATGGAATTTTCGGCAGAGCCATCATCCAGCACCAGGTTCACATCGCCGCTAGGTGACCAGGGAGCAGCAGGGACACTATCTTCCTTGCCATCCACGGCCAACACAAAGCGACGTTCACCGTTGGCTTGTTTCATCGCCATCGCCGATACCGGCCCGTTGGGGATGAAACCGCCGGCCTGTTCTACCAACTCGAAGGTGGCCGCTTTCGCGCCGTCATTCGCCAGCGTGAGCCACTTCTTCATGTTCTGCCCCACCGGCATGGTAACGTGAATACCGTCCGGCGTGGCCGTGATGTGTCCGGCACCAAGTGAGAAGTCCTGGCGGACCGTCTTGTGGTACTGGACATTGACGAACTTAGCATCGTCAGCGTAGTCGGACATAGAAGCCGTGATCGTGTAAGAGCCGGAGGGAGAGAAGAGGGTGTAGAAGCCATCGTCCACCGCCGAATCAGTGGTTGCGGCAGTGGTGGCCGAATAGCCTGTGGTGCTCACAATGGCGTCGTTAAGCGCGTCGCCGGTGTTCGCGTCGTAGACGTTCCCGACAACCAAACCACCGGGGAGAGGCGCACAAGCGTCCATGAAAGCCACGTCGTCAATGTACCACTCATCGGCGTAGTTCCCGACGTAGCGGAAGGCAACGTAAACTTTCTGCCCGGCGTAAGCACTCAGGTCAATCGCTACTTGCTCCCAACTCCCATCAGCGGGAATGGCAAGGTTGGACAGTTCCACAAAGTCGCCGTCGCTGGGATCACCGCTGCCGGTGGAAACCCAAATGCCGTGATAGTTGCCCCACGCGGCCCAGTGGTCATATTGCCAGAACGTCAACGCGCCGCCACCGGCGGGCACGGAGAATTGAGGCGCAACCAGCCAGGCAATTGCATCGCCGGTGGTCATATCATCGTTGTGGTAGGCGGAGAAACTTCCAGAGTGTTTCTGTAAGTTCGTCTGCACCCAGCCGGGGTCATCCGTGGCTCCGGTTTGGTACTTCTTCCAGCCGGAGGGCGGGAATGCACCCTCGAAGTCTTCGCTGAGGAGCGGGTCGCCGCGCGTGTAACCAGGTGCAGTACAGACCGCATCAACACTCAAAGCGAAGTTTTGCGTCAGATCGCCGTTCAGCGGGCCGACATGCTGCGTGACATCGGTGTATCCATCAACCCAGGCGGAAACGTTGAAGTTGTACTCCGCCATTTCGGCCAGCGTGATGCTGTAGTAGCCGGTCACCGGGTCGGACCAGATCGTCTGGCCTTCGACGTTGATGCTGGCGTAAAGCGGCCATCCGGTGGTGGCGTCAGTGACCACGCCTTCGACCTTGTAGTACTTGGGGGCGGGCAAAGCGAAGTCTTGCTCGGTGGTTGAGCCGTCAGCAATGGAGACGCCGTTGGCATACGCCGGGCCATAGCCCTTCGCCCAAGCGGTGTAGGTGTGGACGCCGGTGGGAGAGAAGAGGGTGTAGAAGCCGTCGTCGACATTGTCGTCGTTGGGTGTAGCCTGAGAAGTGGCCTTGTTGCCCAGTTCGTCCCAGACGCTCACGCCGTTGACTGCCGTGCCGCCGATGGTGCCGCTGTAGACATTCCCCACCAACAATCCGCCGGCGGATGAAGTACAGCCTTCGGAGATCTTTACGTCGTCGATGTAATAGCCTTCGTAGTTGGTGTTGGTGTCGGAGGTGATGCGCCAGCGGAATTGCACCGAGCCACCGGCTGCGGCGGAGATGTCGTAGCTCTTGGATTGCCAATCACCTTCGGAGGTGATCAGAGAATCCCACATAGACTGCCAGGCTCCGCCGTTGATGCTAACTTCAGCATAAGCGAAGTCCCAGCCCTTCTCCATGTGCCACGCTTGTTGCCAGCTCACGCTGAGCACTGTGCCGGTGGGCACATCGGTGAGCGTGATCACGGGCGAAGTCAGCACGGCAGTGGAGTTGTCGCTGTAGTGACCGGTCAAGTTCGTGCCCCAGCACTTCGTGCCGGAGGCGCAACCGTAAGGCCAGCCGCTCACCGTCCCCCACGCCCAATCATCTTGAGCGCCGGCGTGGGTGTAGCCGCCATCAGAAGCCTCAAAATCTTGCGTGTAGACGTAAGATTCCGGGTGATAGCCAGGGGCAGAACATTCACCCAAACTGGCATTCAGCGCGAAGTCCTTAGTCTCATTTTGGGTCAGCGGCCCGACTGGCTGTGTGACATCGGTGTAGCCATTAACCCAGGCGGAGACGGTGAACGTGTAGTGGGTTGCGGAAGCCAAGGTCACGCTGTACATGCCGGTCGCCGGGTCGGTCCAGATGGGGCTATTGGGATAGCCTTCGATGTCAATCTCCGCGTAGAGCGGCCAACCGGTGGTCGCATCCGTGACCTTGCCGCTAACTTGATAGGTGGGCAGCGCGGTCATCGAGATGTTCTGGGTGGTGGTCATATCTTCCTGAACCACTACGCCGGAGATCTCTTTCGGATAGTAGCCGTAGGCTTGCGCCGTGACCGTGTAGGTGCCGGTGGGAATGGCGGAGAAGCCATAGCGGCCATCCGAGCCGCTGTAGGTCATATAGCTGTGCTCGCCGGTCGCCGTGACGGTGGCCCCTTGAATAGGAGCACCGGCGTTACTCTCAACCGTCCCTTCCAACCGCCCCTTCGCTGCTACACAGTTGGGGAATTGGAAGGAAGCGATCCGCGTTTGCCAGGGCGCACTGCCGGTGGTTTGGATGTATTCCTGCGTGTACCAGAACGTACAATCATCCACCGGGTCCACGCTCAATGCGCTGTAGTCACCCCAACGAGCAGCGGTGTGAGTTTGAGAGCCGGTACCATCAATGATCGTGCCTTCGCCCTGCGCCATCTCCCCCAACGGGTCACTGGGCAGCCGCCCGGTGTAACGGATTGAGGGGTAGACGGAGCTGCTGGAGACACTGTAACCCAGCGCAATGTCGCCCGCGCCATCCATCGCCACGCTCCCCATCCACCGATTATCGGAGTCGGGGGCATACGTGCCTTGCTGATAGATGTAGGCGTTAGGCCCAGGGTTGCGGATTTCGTACCAGCGGATGCCGGCGTGATCGTTGCCGTCCACATCCACGGTGTGGTTGGTGACCAACACATCGTGGTCGCCAAAGTTACGATACCACAAGTGCATCATCAGCCGGTCGGCGATGGCATCCAGCCCTTGCGAGGTGCCCGGCTGCGGGATACAACTGCGTGCGCCGCCGCACATACTGCTATCGAAGGGCGCGGTCACCAGGTCTTTGACCAGCGTGAACGTGGAGTTCGCGGGATCGTTCCAGTCAGTGTGGAAGGCGAAGATGTGGAACACATCGTCCGTGCCCGACCAGTTCATATCCACCGAGCCGTAGTAGTTAGGCGTGCCCGCCGGAGGCGGAGTGTTGCCCGACAAGTTGCTCGGCAAGAAACCGCCGTAGTTGATGTCCACATTCGCCAGATCGAAGTACTGGAAAGTGGCCGGTTGGCCTTGGAGCATTTTGTCTCGCTGGAAGACCCACACCCCTACACCGGCCCAGCCGCTGGTGAATTGGTTGGCGGACATGTAGTACCCATCCGGCCACACACCGATTTTAGGATAGTCATCCATCTTGGTAGCATGAACCTGGAAGGTATAAGGATACCAGTCATTGGGATCATTGGTGGGCGTTGAGCCTTTGGAAACGGCGATACATTCGTAGAACGGCCCGTTGGGGTAGTGAGGAAGCGCAAACTGCGTTAGCAGCCAGCGATCCGCCAACTGGTCGTAAACGACAACCGGGTCGCCATCATTAGATGTATGGCACACATCGCCACTGGGCCAGAGATCGCTGGGATGGAACGGCCCGTACAGGAGATTCCCTTGTTTGTCGTAGATCGCCGTGGACAAGTTGACCATCTGCACATAGTGGTTAGGGCCAACTTGCCCGTTGGTATCGGGTGGCAAAACGCCATCCACGTTATTGACGCCCTCAAAGTTTTGGATCGTCGGGGGCATCGTGTTGGGCCTTTGCGAGCGTTGCGCAACCGGATCAACGAAGTTTGGTTCTTCAATAGCCGGTTTGCGGTTGCCCAGCGTCGCCCGTCCTAGCGTCTGCTTCACGGCCCCGGCGGGGCGATTCGTGGAGACGACCGGCGCGGGGGCTAAGCCTCGCGTGTCGGCCGGCGACGAAGGTTCACTCACAAAGGGATTGGTAAGCTGAAACTCCGGTGCAGTCTGTGGCTCCGTCTGAGTTGCCGGGGCCGGAGCTTGCGCCACCACTTGTGCAGCGGGGGGAGCTTCAGCAGTGCTCGCCGACGGCGCGGCCGGGGCAGCCGCCTGAGCGGTCACCGGAATCGCGCTCAGCACCATCGTGAGCAGCATGACTAAATTTAACCATCGAGTTCGCATCAGATATCCTCCTTAAGAATTTGGAATGCGATTTTAGAGAAAAGTTTTATGTGGACAGACTGCAAAACATCTCTAGCGTGAGCATCACCTCCTTACAATACGAACTATAACTGAGGATTGAATGCCCAGGAGTTCAAGTAGCTCTAGAACGATCCATAGTTGCAGAAGTAGGGGGACTCCTTGGGCTATGGGCGTAGATTATACCCAAAGCCCGAAACTTGGCAATGACTTTCGTCAGAGATTAGCAAGAATATTGTCAAGTTAAGTGGCGTCCCATCGCAAAGACGGGCCGAGGAAACAATCCCTTTTGCCGCCCACCTCACGCGAGGAGCTATTTCCACCTGGGCAACTACACATTTCCAATGCTTTGGAGTATACTTTCCGTAGCGATTGTGCGGGCACTTCTCTTTGAGGGGCAACCTCAAGGCCCGAGGTGAGGAAACAAGGTAGGGAGAGCAATTCCGCTTCGTCCACGGCACTCAATGAAGCATCTGGACGATTTGGCCCTCACTATCTTCTCATTTAACGAAAGGAGCGAAGTATGAATCTGCTAGTGAATCCCAATTTCGATGAAGGTCATCACCATCAAGACAATGTCCCGGAGATCGTTGTGCCGGATGGCTGGCGGCTCTATTGGACGGATAAGGAGGTGTTCCCCGGAGCCAGTAGCATGTCTTTCCGTCCGGAGTCCGTGGTGTGGTACATCAAGGATGCCCCACAGCACGAAAGGGACTTGTTCTTCTTGAGCGGTGACTACTGCTGGAAGATCTTCAAGGCTAACGCACCGGTCTATTTCGCGATCACCCAGCACGTCACCGGGCTGACGCCGGGGGCTAAGTATCGCTTCACGGCCAAGGTGTTCCCCGACATCGTGGAGCGGTATGACGGCGGGCGTAAGGTGTATCCCGGTGACATTTGGGCCGCCGAGTCGCGCGTGGGGTGGAGCTTCCCCGACACGCCCTGGCCGCATGCTCAGGATGGGGATGTGCGTTGGGCGCCGTGGTTCAATAAGTACAGTCACAATTTTGAGTTCGGGCAGTACAATGACATCCAACTGGAATTTGTGGCCCCGGACAGCGGCGAGGTGCGGGTGTGGTTGGAATGCAAGGCCAAGTGGGGCTTCGAAAACAACTGGTTTATGGATTCCTTCTCCCTGGAGTTGATTGAGCCGGCCCCCGGTGGGCAAGGGCAAACAGCCCCACCGGTCACGCCACCGGTTGAGCCACCGGACGAACCACCGGTTGAACCGCCGGTTGAGCCGGCCAAGCCCACGCGCGGCGCACCTCGGCAACAGTATGCCCGCACCTACTTCCTGCTCCCGCCCTCGGCTTCGGTGGATATGGCGATGGCGGCAATGCGAGCCGCCTATCACACACGGGTCACGGTGGGATTCTCGCCCGATGATGCCGGGATCGGAGACTTGGACCGGCGTTTGGTCGTGGGCATCAACCCCACCTCGTTCCCGGAACCGCTCACGCAAGCCTGGTACGATCAATACTATCCTGGCGTCAAATTCATTGCCGTGGAAGCAAAAGACGCACTAGAACTGGAAGGCAAACTGAACTCGCTGTTCTAGTTTCCTCAGATTCCCCCGGCCCCCGAAATCACTTCGGGGGCTTTTTTGTTGGCCCGTGCCGTTGACGCTCTGGCGGATCACGGTATGTTAGTGCTCATCAAACCTTATTCGTGTGAGGTCCGAATGAAGCCCAAAGAAACTCTCCGTTCGCGGATCATCCTGGCCGTTATCCTGCTCCTGGCTTTCCTACTGCGATTCGCCCAGCCCACCTTGGTAGAGTTCAAGCGCGACGAGCCAACCGTGTCGCGCCTCGCGCAGGCGATAGCCTATGAGGGCTACCGTCCGGCGGTGGGCGTGGCGGCCTCCGTGGGGCCGGACAATCTCCCGCTGAACTTGTACTTGATGGCGCTGCCGATTCGTCTGTGGGATGATCCGCTGGCGGCAGTGCTCTTCGCAATGCTGCTCAACTGGCTGGCCGTTTGGGGATGTTACGCACTGGGGAAGTTGTACTTTGGCACCGAGATCGGCTTGATTGCCGCGCTGCTCTTCGCGGTGAATCCGTGGGCCGTGCTCTACGCCCGCAAAATCTGGAGCTTGAGCATGCCCTGGGCCACGCTGATCTTCTTCGCCACGCTCTACCTGACGTTTGTCCGGGGGCGACGTTGGGCCTTAGTCGCCGCGCTGCTGGCGGGCACGGTGATGTTGGGGCTGCACCTCAGCGGGTTGGCGGTGATCCTGATTATGGGGCTGGCATTGCTGCTCTACCGCGACCAAGTATCGCCCCAGGCGTTGCTCATCGGCTTGACGCTGTCCCTGATCGCCGTCGCGCCCTACATCCTCCACGATGCCTTTCACCACTGGGAAAACTTACGCGGTTTCCTGGCCTACGCCGGACGTTCGTCCTCTTTTTCGTGGAACGCGCTGCGATTTGCCTTCATCCTCTCCGGCAGTGAGGGGATTGACGGGCAGGCCGGCCCGTTTCACGAGCAATTCCGCGCCGCCGTCCCGCCCCTGTGGTGGATGAACGGCGCGATGATGCTGCTATTGGGGCTGGCGTTGGCCTACGCCGTGTGGCAATCGCTTCGCGCCCCCACGCAAGCGCAACGGCGCACATTCGGCTTGCTGCTGATGTGGTTCTTTGTGCCGGTGGCCTTGCAGTTGAGTGCCGGAGCGACCACGCAGCTCCATTATTTCGTCATCCTCTACCCGGTACAATTCCTCCTGGTGGCCAAGCTCTTGGTGGAAGGCTTACGGCGGATTCCGCCCGCGCGGCTCAAGTGGGGACAAGCCGCGCTCGTGATTTCGCTGCTGGTGTGGAGCACCTGGCAGATGGCGATCACCTATCAGTTGCACACGTACATGGCGCAGCACCCGTCCACCGGAGGCTACGGCATCCCGCTCAAGTTCAAACGTGAGGCGGCACACCTCGCGCTCAACGCGGCGGGCGAGGCGGAAATCATCGTGGTGAGCGATAGCAACCGCCCTTTTGTGGCCGAGACGCCCACCGTGTTTGATTCTTTGCTCTTTGGACATCCGCATCGTTTCACCGACGGACGCACCGACCTACCCGTGCCGTCCGCCCCGCGCGTGGTGTACCTCGTCGGCCCGCTCCGCGATGCACCGGATGAGCCGCTCACGCCAATGGTGCAGCGATTAAGCTCCTGGCCCACCGTCACCGCCGGGCCGTCCGTGCGCTTGCCCGACGGAGTTTCATATCGCATCTTCATCCGCCAAAGCCAGACGCAAGCTGACGTTACCGCGAAGATGCAGCCGCTGGCCGCCGGAGTCCCCTTCGCCAATCACGCGGTCTTCGTAAGCTACCAAGCTCCCGCCGAGAGTCGGCCCGGCGAATCGCTCACCGTGTGGCTGGCGTGGTGGGTGCAAAATCCACCACCTGAGAGACAAGACTATCATTTCACGGTCCAACTGCTTGACTCGGAAGGGCAACTACGCACCCAGAACGATCACGCCGGATTCCCCTCAGACTACTGGCGGACGGGTGACGTGGTGCTCAGTCGGTTTGAGATCCCGTTGCCGGACGACTTGCCTAGCGGCTTATACAACCTCCGCGCCGGGATGTACAGCTATCCAGATATCGCTGCCGTGCCGGTCGTTGACGCAGCCGGCAGCCCCACAGATGATGGCGTCACGCTGGCTTTCCTCCCCATCCGCTGATGCCTGCCGCAGCACATAAGTTTTGCCCTTGTGCTGTTGTTGGATATAATACAATCAAGTTGTCATACAAGATTTTTACTTTACGTAACTACTAGCTAAAGAAAGCAGGCAGATTATGGAACGCGAACCGCTGGATATGTTGGCCCTGGG
>WFQZ01000312.1 GCA_015486785.1 Thermoflexales bacterium | reverse complement strand
GCTGGGTCTGCGGGCGTGGTGGGAGCGGCGGCGGCGTGGTCTGCTGAGACTGCGGGCGTGGTGGTAGCGGCGGCGGCGCGGTCTGCTGGGTCTGCGGACGTGGTGGGAGCGGCGGCGGCGTGGTCTGCTGAGACTGCGGGCGTGGCGGTAACGGCGGCGGCGTGGACTGTTGTCCAACCGCCCCTCGGATTTTCAGCAACCGCTCCGAGTCGGACAGGTTATTCCACTCTTCCTCCGTCAAGCCGTACTGCTCCCAAATCCCCTTCCGCTGCACCACCGGCATCTGGCGTCCGCGCTGCTGCACCACGTGAGTCAACTCGTGGGCCAGGAGCTTCCTACCGCCCGTAGAGGCCGGATCGTACCGCCCCGCGCCGAAGTACACATCCCGCCCGCTGGTGAACGCCTGCGCTTGTAACTCTCGGCTCAGGCGCGACGCTTCCGCATCAGCATGCACCCGCACTCCGCTCAGGTCAACGCCGAGATGGGACTCCATCTCCGTGCGCACCTGCGGCGGCAACGATTCGCCGCTCCCGCGCAGCCGGTTCAACCGTTCCTCAATGGCCGCGTCTGCCTCCTCCACCTCGTCGGGGGAGACCGCTTGCCGCTGCACGGGGAGCGGCCCCGCCGACGCCTCCGGCGAGACGACCCGCTCCGCCACCCGGTCGGCCTCGCGCTCGTACTCGTCGCCCGCCGCCCCGACGATCAGCTTGGCCTGGATCAGCCCGGCGACGGCGTGATTACCGTAGGCCCGCTGGAGCGTTAGGATGTCGGCGGGACGGGCTTTCCGAGGATCGGCGATAGCTTGCCGGAGCAGCTTGGAATCGGCTATCGGGGGGGAAACTACCGGCGATGCAGTTTGCTCATCTTGAGCGGGCGCGGGCTGACGGCGGCGTGAAGGTGGCGCGTCGGGTTCAACAGACTTATGAAGCGATGCCATAGCTCACCTCCTGAGTGACTTGCTGAGGGCAGTTTACCCTGACTACGACCACTTTATCACTCAGTCAGGCTAAGCGTGTCAATGTCCACAACTTATCGCGGACTCACCTTATCAGGTTAGAAAGAAAACCAGCTACATTATATATCCGGGGGTAACAAAGTGCAAATTTTCATTGCGCCGCGACATCTTGCTCGCTGACCAGCCGCCCCATCTTCTGTAACTCTCGCCGGGTGCTGTGCAGCAAATGCGCCATCGTGACCACGCCGCCCTCGGCAGCGGCCAAGAAGGCGGCATTGACGATGATGTTGCGGATGTTTCCGCCCGCCAGCCGAAAACGACGGGCCAGCAGCGGCAAATCAACATCCGAGGCACGGGGCACCGTCGGCGGGAAGAGCGTCTCCCAGATGCGCAGCCGGTACGTTTCCTCCGGAAAGGGAAAATCAACGGCGAATTGCAAGCGGCGGGTGAAGGCCTCGTCCAGATTGGCCCGCAAGTTGGTGGCCAGGATGGTAACGCCATCGTAGGCTTCCATCCGTTGCAAAAGATAGCTGATCTCAATGTTGGCATACCGGTCGTGGGCATCCCGCACCTCCGACCGTTTGCCGAACAACGCATCTGCCTCATCAAAGAAGAGAATCGCATTGCTGCTTTGCGCCTCGCCGAAGATGCGCTCCAAATTCTTCTCCGTTTCGCCGATGTACTTGCTGACGATGGTCGAAAGGTCAATCCGGTACAGATCAAGCGACAGTTCGGCGGCGATCACCTCGGCGGCCATCGTCTTGCCGGTGCCCGGCTCTCCGGCGAAGAGCGTGGCCACGCCCGCGCCGGCGGCCAGCTTCCGCCCCACGCCCCACTCCTCCAGCACTTGCGGACGATAGCGCACCGTCGCCACGATCTCCCGCAACAGCGACATCTGATCCGGCGGCAGGATGATGTCATTCCAAGTGTAGCGCGGCGTGATCTTGCGGGCCAGCGTGGCGAGGTTGGGGCTGGAATGCGCCCGTGCCGCCGCAAAGAGATCGCCGCCGCGCACCGCCGACCCGCGCCGCGCGGCCTCGTCCCGCGCCGTCGCCACCGCGTCCCGAATCTGCCCGCCGGTGAGGCCGAACTGTCCCGCCGGGGCGTCCACATCCAAGCCGAGCGCGTCCGGCGGCTGACCCAAATACCGCGCGACGAAGTAACGCCACAACTGCCGCCGCCGGGCGTAGTTGGGCTTGGGGAACTTCACCACCAGCAGCGTCTTGTCCCGCGCGATCCCCTGGGCACGCCATTCCCGCTGCCCGGAGACGATGAGCAGACCGGGAAAATCGCTGAGCGCGGCCAGCAGTTCGGGCTGAGGTGCGCCGTCGGCCAAGCACACGTCCCAGCCGGTCAGGTAAGGAATCGCGCCGATGAGCCGCGCATCCCGCAGCGCGACCTTCACCGGCGCGAGCAAGGGACGCTTGGTGGCCGCGACCGAGGCCAGATCAAGCCGCAGCAAAGGTCGCGCCACGTGCCCCGCCACGAACCGCGCCGCCGCCCGCCGCGCCGTCTCATCGGCCCCGCAGAGCACGAGCAACGGCGGCTCCGATCCGGCAGCCGCCCGCTCCAGAATCGCCGCCGTCCCCTCCGGCAGCAGAAGGGCCGGGAACTCATCCGCCTCCTCATCGCCGACAATCAAACGGGCGTGCGGGGCCAGCAGCTCGCCGAAGTGATAATCGCCCAACAGCCAGGAGACGATCCCCTCGTCCGGGTACAGCGAGCGGGCCAACAACGGCACGTGCTC